>NZ_JBHFFD010000006.1:0-1712 GCF_043359565.1 Shewanella sp. S23-S33
AATGCCGCGGCGAAAGCCCTTGAAGAGATTACACAAGCGGTCAACGTGATTTCAGATATGGCAGGCCAAATTGCTACCGCAGCGGAAGAACAGACTCAAGTGACGGGTGAAATAACCCAGAATACGGTTGCGATTAAAGATGTGACCGATGAGATTACCGCGTCGGCCATGGCAGATTTGGCACAGGCGAGGGGCTTAAAAGCTCGCGCTAATGACCTGAATGCGCAAGTCGCGACATTTATTCTGTAGCCTAAGTTTAAAATAGCGAATGATTTGATCTTGATATAAAAGTGCCATGTAATAAAAATGGCACTTTTATTACTTTTTCATCTAAATGCTTTTATAACTCATTTCTATTTAAGTTGAATTTAATTCGTAACTATTAGCATTAAGATAAGAGTAATTTTAAATTACATGAGATTTATAGTGCATATTTAAATATGCATAAATTAGGTTTCCTATTAAATAAGAGGCCGGTGCTCAGATGCATACGTTGATCTATCTTGGATTTGTTGTGAGTTTGTTTATTCTTGCGGTAAAAATAAGTGTATTCGCCGTTATTTTTACGTATCTAAGTAAACTAAGCGCTACTAGGAATAGTTATTATTTTTGGTCAGCATAATTATCCAGTTTTTATTCGTGAAATATATTATGAAATCATATTCATTAAGACAAAAAATCCTTTTTTCCGTAATTCTCGCTCTCTCATCGGTAATTTTACTGTTATCTTGGCAAAGTTATACAAGTCAGAAGAAAGTACTGTTAGACGTGAATTTAGAACAGGCTCAACGTCTTGGAGACCAGCAAGCGTTACTGATTAGTGAGTGGCTTGCAAGTCGTCAGAAAATTGTTAAAGGTCTTGCTGGGCAGCGCAATAATGACATTGTGCAAGCAATGAAACAGGCTAAGCAATCGGGAGGGTTTGAATCGACATATTTTGGTGAGTCTAACGGCAATATGAGAGATTCAGAGCCTGCAACTGACTATACAAATTATGATCCTCGTACACGACCTTGGTACCAAGAGGCTATGCGAACTGGTGGAAGTGTATTTACTCGACCTTATCTTGATACTGCTTTTAATATTTTAGTGGTGACTTTGGCCGAGCCTGTTGCTGGCGGAGTTATTGCTGGAGATCTATCGATTAGTAATCTTATCGAAGAGGTCAACCGCATGAAGTTACCGGCAAACGGTTATGCCATCATGATGCACAAAGACGGCACAGTGATCGCTTATAAAGATCAAGCTAAGACGATGAAACCTATAGCTGAAATCGATAACGAGCTTAATCGCAACTTACCAGAACAAAGCCGTGCAGCGGGCACTCTGTTACCTATGTATTTTGAAAATGAAGGACGTGACAAATTAGTCTGGAGCGTTGATATCCCTAATACAGATTGGGAATTAGTGTTAGTGCTTGATAAGGAAACGCTAGAGTCGCCACTGTCGAGCTTGTTACTCACTCAGTTTGGGCTTTCTGCACTCGTGTTGATCTTAAGTGTATTAGCCATTTCTTGGCTAGTAAGTGTCTTGCTGGGTCCTCTGAGTCGAGTATCGCAAGCACTGGCGCGTATTGCCGATGGTAATGGTGATTTAACTCAACGTATTTCTGTCGACACTCAAGATGAAGTGGGCGTGCTTGCCGACAGCTTTAACCGCTTTGTGGGCAGTCAACATCAGCTGATCAGCCATATTCGCCAATTAGCGAATGA
>NZ_JBHFFD010000062.1:0-1833 GCF_043359565.1 Shewanella sp. S23-S33
TATAAACCAGAGCCTGACTGGTTAATGACCGATCGCGTGTTAAGCAGATCTCTCCAGATAAGAACATGAACTTTCTTTGCACTGCTGCATCATTTACGGTGGCCATTAGATCACGTGGTTTCGTCGTCTTGTCCCCTTACTTCGTGGGGGAGGCCCTGCCAACTCACCTCTAGCCTACGCCTCATATGATGTTCTTGTTCATCAGCTCGCAAATTTGCTAGCGGCTTCCTTCAAACCAATCCTCGCGGATAAGCCCTTGCCATTCGCTAGTAGTTAACGTTTAATAACAGCATGTTATTGAACGGTGACCTTCCTACAGAGGACTTTCACCTCATTAGTTCATGCCCATGCTGGGCGTACACAAGGCGTAGCAACACGCCGCTGCGCGGCTGGACAGTTTGTAAGTCGCGCTTATGTGGTTTTGCTGCGCAAAAGTATTCCACAACGCACAGCTTACAAACTGCCGTTGTGCTTAACGTTAGTTTTTAGGTTAACCAAATGATACTTAGTGCAATTAACATTGCTAACCGAATAGTGGCTTTAGCGATCATTATTTTCCTTTTCGCTGGAGGTTATTTATCTATTTTTTCAGATGTCAGAGTTACCGTTGATAACTCATCAGGTACATGGATCTTCAGTTTGTATGTGTTTTTATTAGTGTTCGGGTTGTTTTCATTTGGTTGTATGTATTTTTTGAACAAAAGTCATTTTTCTGAAGTTCGAAGAAACTGGAAAGGCACATATTTGGTAGTTCTGCCGGTCGTATTTGCTGGCTGGTTAGCGACAGCTATATTCGGCGGCCTGCCGAAATTTTTGCATCCTTTTTATGCAAGTGACGGCACCACAGAGCTAACTGTCGTAGAAATGGAAAGTGTAATCTTTAAAGGCCGATGTGCTCCGAGAGTTGTTGTAAAAGAAGTCACTTTTTTATCAAACAACATATTTGTTTATCAGAGTCTGTTTACGGCAATCTTGAGTTAGGTTCGAAAATACGAGTTTTTGGGCAAATATCACCTTTTGGAATAGAGGTCGCGGCAATTGAAAACTAACAAGCGCCTCAAACATCGCGGTCTGCGGCCGCTGGACTCGCAACAAGTTGCTCGCTGTTAGGCGTGCGTTATGAGTTTTTGGTTAGGAGTTAACCCATGAATGATGAACAACTTTCAAGAACTCTTCAATCGGTTGGTCAGGCTTGTTTCGTGAGATTTTTTGGTGAGTTTTCGTCGAACACATTATCGCGCGAGGATATAGTCGAAAAGCTACGAGCAGAGACAGATTATACTGAGGGCTCTTGTATCTCTCGTACTGGCCACGCTCGAAGTATTATAAATGCAGGTCGTGCGGAAGCCGCCCTGAACATTATCATTTCGTCTGATTCACCTCGTGTTTCTGAGAAAACTCGCAAGGATGCACTGCAATGGATTCAAAAAATAATCTCATAACAAGGCGCATCACTCGCAGCCTGCGGCGGCTGGGATGCCAACCGCTGCGCGGTCGTCACCCGAGTGCTTTGCGTTAGGAGTCTTGAGTAACATGGAAATTGAAGGAAGAAAATATACCCTTGTTGTTACAAGCGCTAACGACTTCGATACACTTAGCTTGGAATGCACACTCGATAACGAATTAATAATCGAAGCAGAGCTAGTCAGTTATAAGGAAAAACAGGCAAAAATCCACTTCCATAAAAGTGGGCTTTCGCTAAAGGTGGTTGAGGCGTTCATCAATGAGGTCAATAAAGAGCTAATTCATGGCGGACAGAAAAACTCCTAACAAGTTGCTTAATTTCATTCCGGCCACAAACAGCGTGGCCTCCACTGGGACTGCCTACGTTAC
>NZ_JBHFFD010000063.1:0-10147 GCF_043359565.1 Shewanella sp. S23-S33
TATTACAGGGCCATTTTTTATCGATAGGAATGCTGAACTTAAGGTCTTATCCCGATGCATCCCTGCGGCACTCGGCCGCCTAAACTCAGGTAGTCACAGCAATCATTTACTTGCTTACGCAGATATTGATTACCGCGGATCACACAGTCAGGCCACCTGTTAAAGCTGTGGAGCAAGTGCCAAAACACTTTTTCAGTTTCAGTTTGCGCTTCGCCAGTCGAATTCAGTTGCTGCCATTCTTCTAACGTGTCCCATAAGTAAAGTTGCACTTCATGGAAGTCGAGTTCTTCACTCAAAAACGCTTTTCCATAGAAGGCGAGTTGGGGCGCTTTATTATCGATGAACTCAGTTGCCGTCATCGTTTGCCTCCTTTCTGTTTACTATCACAGTATAGATGCAAAATTAGCGCTTTTGCTCGAAATTATATTTTGATTACTGTTTTGGTAATAATTTGGCTTTTTTCAATATGATAGGGGTAACAGGAACATCGGGCCAATTGAGCTTAGTGTTAGTTCCTGTCTCAACGACAGCCATAGCTTCGAGGACGGTTTTACCTTCAATCACTTCACCAAATACGGCATAACCCCAACGACGTTTAGAGGGATCGAGTTTAGTGTTGTCGGCTACGTTAAAGTAGAACTGACGAGTGGCTGAGTGCGGCTCGTTTTCACGTGCCATGGCGATAGTGCCCATGCTATTTGTTAGGCCATTTCCTGATTCGTTGACTATCGGCTTACCCTCGGGGAGCTCTTCATACTTGGGGGTGAGTCCGCCGCCTTGCACCACAAAGTCACTGATCACGCGGTGAAATATTGTGTTGTCGTATTCGCCTTTAACGACATGAGTTAAAAAGTTATCGACAGTGATTGGTGCACGAGTTCTATCTAGCTCGACCACTATTTTGCCTAAGCTAGTATCAAATTCGACTCTGGGATACAAGGTATCGGCCTGAATGTCGAGTGCGAGGCTATGATGACTCATAAAGATGAGTAAGAGGGCTGATATCCAACGGAGCATATTGATTTCCTTATAATAAACTGACGCTGTTATTTTTGTAGAAACTGATTAAGCTCAGGATCGTTTAGAATCTCGCCGGTAAGTTGGCCGAGCAATTTGTTCATATCCAGTTCTAAGGTTGCAAAATCGGGCGTTAAAGGACCTTTTAAAGTGCCTTTGGCTTTATAGCGTTTTACCAGCTCTTGGGTGGAATTTTTGGCTTGAACTGCGATTAACACACTGTGTTTTGCCTCATAGCCAAAGGTCTTTTTAGTGATATCCATTTGCAATTCTTCTAATTGAATTTGCACTGAATTAGTTGCGCTTGGGTCGATTTGGTAGCCCGCTTGAGCAAAACCTGCGCGGAATACTTCATCGAGTAACAGTTTAGGCGGTTCGCTCGGGCCAACTAAACGTGTTTTTGTCCCTTCTTCAATAAAACGAGCAACATAATCGACTGTGCGTGTATCTACCGTTTCAAGAGCGATAGGTACAAGTTGCGCCGTTTGTTGGCTGATATTGGGCACTTGAGGGCTGAAAGCCATATGAGTCGGATTTTGGCTGGCACAGCCCGCGAACAGCAGGGGGAAAGTCAAGGTCAGTAATAGCCGTTTCATGGGATCTCTCGTACAAGTAAAAGTGGCTACAGCATACCAGAAATCACTTTTGATGCCACAGAACACCGTGATTCAGTTGAGGTACAGCTTTTATTGCTAATATCTTGTGCTCATTATTCACATCCGTGTTTTCTGTGCATTCACATCATTTATTCGCATAGTTACAAGGCATGGAAGGCAGGTTAAATATGGAAAAAATATCATTCATTTCGTTATTTGTTGGCCTGATGCTGGCGTCAGGCCTGATGAGCTCCAATGCGCTCGCGGGCGATTCTGCCCATATACTGGGTGGTAGTTTAGGTTACGGTACCCAAGAATTTGAAACTAAGAACGGTAAATATGATGCGGGTGACACCTTAACCAGCGACTTATATTACCGCTATATGCTCAACGCGCATTTTGGGTTTGAGGCGGGTTATTTAGCGGGTTCAGGTGGGGTGGCGAGTGCGCTTGTTAGCGTCATCAGTGAGATAAAAGATTTACGTTACCAAGGTGTTAGAACCGCCGCTTACGCTGAATATGCTTTGTCTCGTGGTAACAGCCTGTATGCCAAATTAGGCGCTGCTTACACTCAAGTCAGCTATGAGATAGATAAACAAGATATGGACTCGGATGATGTCGGTTTTTATGGCGCTGCAGGCTGGCAATATCGATTTAAGTCAGGATTCGGTTTGAATTTGGAATACCAATATATCCCGATGAAAGAGCTTGAATTACAGGGGATCAACTTTGGTATTAGCTACCGATTCTAATCTTTCCTTATCCAACGATTAAAGCGCCTTTAGGCGCTTTAATCGTTTTACAAACAAGGAATTTAAAACATTAAACCGAATACTGGTTGGCAACAAAATGACAACATTTTGTCCTTGCACTCTTTTAATGCAATGGGGGACAGGTTAGAGTAAAAATTCGATGTTTAGAATGAGAGAGCATAGATGCTCCCGCGTCTTTTTTGTAAGGCTTAGTCATGTTAACGATAGCAACGCAAATCGCCCCAGATAACCTGATCAATCCGAAGGGGTTACCCCATTTCGGTCATTTCGATGGCATAGTCAAAACCTTAGGTTTAGCGGACTTTGCCTATTTCGATACTATGGATAAACCTGCTTCAGCGTGGGCTAAGCATTTCGATTATAAACAATTTCAGTTTGTCTCTTTGGTCACGCCGCGTTATGTCCTAGGCATCGCGCTTGCCGATATTGCCTACGTCGGCAGTGCTTTTTGTTATTTATACGACATAAAAACCAACACACTTACCCAGCTTGATTGGTTAAAACCTTTGAGGTTTGGCTATCAAATGACGCCATCGCCCGCCGAGGGGCGAAGTAGTATTGGCCGTAAAGGGGCGCAGTTAAGCTTTGAGATTGTAGAGGGCGGTTGGCGGTTAGTAATTGATACTAAAAACATTCAAGCCGATGTGACTTTACACTCAGCCCCCTTAAGTTTGCCTATGGCCATGTGTAGTCCTACTGGATACAACGGCTGGACTTACACACAAAAGCATAATGGTTTGACCGTTAAAGGTAGTTTGACTGTGGGTCATGAGCCGCAGCCGCTGAATCAAGCTTTAGCAGGCTATGACTTTTCGGCGGGTTACATGCGCCGTGATACCAGTTGGCGCTGGGCGTCAATTAACGCGCGGATCCATGAGGGCATTATGGGACTTAATTTAGCGGCGGGTGTCAATGAAACTGGGGCTACTGAAAATGTCTTTTGGATTAATGGTGAGCGTCATTTGCTTGGGCCAGTGCAATTTGAGTTTGATCGCCATGCCACGCTCGGCGCCGAGGTTTGGCGAGTCCACAGTCAAAATGGCCAAGTGGATTTGCAGTTTGCGGCGCGCAATTGTCGCAGTGAAAAGCGTAATTTGCTCTTGCTTAAGAGTAATTTCCGCCAATTCATCGGCCATTTCAGCGGCACTATTACCGATAATCAAGGACACAGTTACCAGTTAAATAATGTTCTGGGACTCGCCGAAGATCATTATGCCCGCTGGTAGCTAACGATGACGAACGGATCGCAGCTGCCTACGTTGTGGCGTTGAATGCGGTTTATAGAATGCAGTCAGAATTTTTATAAAAGTAACAATAAAAATAACCATAAAATAAAAATAGAACAGGATGATCTTATATGGATATCGCCTCGCTGATCCAGCACCCAGAACTGTTACTGCTGGTGCTCGCACCTTTGTTTTTCGTGTGTATTTTGCTGGAATGGTACTTTGGCGATAAAAGACAAAGACTACCGTTAAGTGCACGTTATCGCGGTCAAGAAGTGCTGTGTAATTTCAGCCTCGCGGCCATGCATCAAGGTGCTGATTTACTCACTGGTTTGCTGATCGCTAAGCTATATTTGGCGATTTTTGGTTGGAAGTTATTCGATATTGAAATGGGCCCATTGAGCTTTATTGCCTTGATGGTTGCGCAGGACTTTTGTTATTACTGGTTCCACAGGGCGAGCCACAGAGTCCGCTGGATGTGGGCGGCTCACGTGGTGCACCATAGCTCTGAGAATATGAATTTTAGCACTGCGTTTCGTCAGAGTTTAATGTATCCCTTTGCAGGCATGTGGGTATTTTGGTTACCGCTGGTGGTCATAGGTTTCGATCCAAACTGGGTGGTGTTTGTGGTATTACTCAATCTGGGATTGCAATTTTTTGTGCATACCCAAGCGATTAAATCACTCGGACCGCTGGAATGGGTTTTCAACACCCCGTCTCACCACAGGGTGCACCACGGTCGTAATCCCCAATATATAGATAAAAACTATGCTGGCGTGCTGATTATTTGGGACAAGCTGTTTGGTACCTTTGAGCCCGAAGTGGAGACTGTGATTTACGGCATCACTAAGCCAGTGAATAGTTTTAATCCCTTTAAAGTGACTTTTAGTGAATGGCGAGACATGTTTGCAGAGGTCACAGCGACAGGTTTGAGTGTTAAACAACGACTACGTATCTTGTTTGCTCCGCCTTCCAGCAGTTTAAAAAGCGTGGAATAACAATCCACTGCATTTTCCAAGTTAAATAGCGCAAATGGCTAATAGAGTCTTGAATTTAGCCTTGCTAGCCTATATTCCGTTTTTTGCCACTGTTTTGGTGTAAAAATGTACAATCCCATGCTTTGGTGGTACTTTTTGGGATAAGGAATTTAACTTGGGAGGACGTATCATGATGGATGAACCTCGATTATCCGCGGAGGAGCTTGCTTGTTTTAGCGAACTTTTTTCGCCGACTCGTGTGGGCACTGCCTTGACTAACGATCCCCTGGTCAATCACGTGCTCACAGTCACAACTGAAGTGCCGCAAGTTATCGCCTCGATTCTCGGCAAGGCAAAACTCACTCTATTGGCCGAAGTCGGGCCCTATAAACTCTGGTTTCCACTACTGATGAAAGTGGATGACTTTGGACAGTTTCAACCCACTTTAGGTGTGCCTGAAGTGCTAGATGCCTCGGGAGTGGAGCGCAGTTGGCGGTTAACCCAGGCCGATGATGTGTGGATATTCGACCACGATCAAGGTGAGCAATGGTCTGTTGCCTCGTTATCCAGTTCTGGCATGGCCATCCGTGCTAAATCACAGCAGCAATTTAAGCAATTGTTAGGCAGTAAAGATCTGCAATTACAATTGCCCAATGGTGAGACTATGCGCGTCGATATCGAGCCTATTCGTAGCGAGAAAGGTCTGGCCTTCGTTAAGTTTCAGGCCGAAACCGAAGAGCGTGAAGCCTTACGTCAATTCTTATTTAGTCGGCACCGTAGCCAGCACGCTCAGCTCTACCGTGACTTACGTTAGGACCTCCATTGCGACAGTTTTCGGCCTTGTGTTAGTTGACCTGTTATCTAAAAATCTCAGTGCTGCAACTTGAATGTGAAATCCACGGATTTAAAAACTGTCATTTGCGATTGCAGTGCTTTTCACCGATTGTTACCTGCCAATCTGTCGCCCGATGGATTAGAATGGCGGTGAATTCAACACATCAGAGCGAGCGGTATGCACGTACATATTTTAGGGATTTGTGGAACCTTCATGGGTGGTCTAGCGTTATTGGCTAGGGCCAAAGGGCACAGAGTGACGGGCTCGGATGCCAATGTCTATCCTCCAATGAGCACGCAACTAGAGGACCAAGGCATTGAGCTTATTCAAGGTTTTGATCCTAGCCAGCTGGGTGAAGCAGGGCACTATCCTGACTTAGTTGTCATTGGTAATGCCATGAGCCGGGGTAATCCTTGTGTGGAAGCCGTGTTGAACATTGGCATCCCTTATACTTCTGGCCCGCAGTTTTTAGCCGATCATATTTTGCCTGAGCGTTGGGTGCTGGCAGTGTCTGGCACTCACGGTAAAACCTCGACTTCTAGCATGTTAGCTTGGATTTTAGATGATTGTGGTTATGAGCCTGGGTTCCTAATCGGTGGCGTACCGCAAAACTTTGGTGTGTCGGCACGTTTAGGCAAGACCGCTTTCTTTGTCGTTGAGGCCGACGAATACGACAGTGCCTTCTTCGATAAACGTTCGAAATTCGTGCATTATCATCCGCGTACCTTAGTGATCAACAATCTTGAGTTCGATCATGCCGATATTTTTGCCGATCTGGCTGCGATTCAAAAACAGTTTAACCACTTAGTTCGCACCGTTCCTGGTGAAGGCAAGATCATTTGGCCCGCCGATTCCCATGCCGTTAAGCAAACGATTGATATGGGTTGTTGGAGTGAGCAAGAAACCTATCATTTAACCGAATCGACCAGCGGTTGGTATGGCAAAGCGTTAAGTGATGATTGCCATCGCTTTGAAGTATTTTTTGATGGCGAGTCTCAAGGTATTCTCGAATGGGATTTGATTGGTCAGCACAATATTGAAAACGCCATGATGGCCATTGCTGCCGCGCGTCACGTTGGCGTTAAGCCGAGTGCTGCAATTGAAGCTTTAGCTAAGTTTATGCCACCTAAGCGTCGACTCGAATTACTCGGAACCGTTAACGGTGTGAGCGTATATGACGATTTTGCCCATCATCCGACGGCTATTGCGACCACGTTAAAAGGCATGCGGGCTAAGGTTGGGCAGAGCAAGATTACTGTGGTACTTGAGCCGCGCTCAAATACCATGAAGAGCGGTGTCCATAAAGACACTTTAGCTTTTTCTATGATGCAAGCCGACGAAGCCTTTTTATATCAAGCCGATACCATTGACTGGAATATGAAAGAAGCTATGGAAGCGGCGGTGATCCCTGTGACTGTGTTACATCAAATTGATGATGTGGTCGCCAAAGTCGCAGCAACCGCCAAAGCAGGCGACACCATAGTGGTGATGAGTAACGGTGGTTTTGGTGGGTTACATAAGAAGCTGCTGGCCGCATTAGAACAGGCTTCAACTGTAGAGCAGGTTAGCTAAGATGGCCTACGCAAAGTCGACTAAGGCGATTAGCTTAGCTTGGACGGGCGCCTCTGGTGCTCCCTATGGACTTAAGCTACTCGAGTGTCTGTTGGTATCGGGTTATCAAGTGTTTTTGATGATCTCCAGTGCCGCTCGAGTGGTATTGGCGACGGAACACGGCTTACAGTTAAGCGCCAACAGTGACAAAGCCCATGCCCAGCTGTTGGCTTTGCTGCACGAAAAAGGCGTGATTATTGCTGGCGAGTTAGTGGTATTAGGCAAAGATGAGTGGTTTTCGCCGCCTGCATCGGGTAGCGCTGCACCTAAACAAATGGTGATTTGTCCTTGCTCAACGGGGACGTTAGCGGCAGTTGCTACCGGAATGAGTAATAATTTACTCGAACGCGCCGCCGATGTGGTGATTAAAGAGCGCGGTCAGCTTATCCTAGTACCGAGGGAAACTCCTTTTAGTGCCATACACTTAGAGCATATGTTAAGCCTTTCTCGCCTCGGCGCGACCATTATGCCCGCTGCACCCGGCTTTTATCACAATCCCAAATCGGTAGAAGATCTGGTAGACTTCATGGTCGCTCGAATTCTCGATCATTTGGGCGTTGACCATGCATTAACGAGTCGCTGGGGTTATGACAAACAGTCTAACCGCGACCTCGACAATTGAGACTTATATGAAACACACCACCGAAGTGATGATCTCTGCTGAAGAGATAAGCCAGAAATTGGATCAAATGGCCGAGCTAATCAATGCCCATTATGCCCACAGTGAACGTCTGCTGATGGTCGGCTTGTTAAAAGGCTCAGTGGTCTTTATGGCAGACCTGTGTCGCCGCATTAAAGGCCATGTTGAAATCGATTTTATGTCGGTTTCCAGTTATGGCAATACTATGACCAGCTCACGGGATGTGAAAGTGCTGAAAGATGTGCAATCAGATATCGCCGGTCGCGATGTGCTGATTGTGGAAGACTTGATTGACTCAGGTAACACCTTAAGCAAAGTGCGCGAGATGTTGTTACTGCGGGAGCCTAAGAGTCTTGCACTGTGCACCCTGTTGGATAAACCTGAGCGTCGTGAAGTGGATGTGAAGGTCGATTTTATCGGTTTTACTATCCCTGATGAGTTTATCGTAGGTTATGGTATTGATTATGCCGAGCAGTATCGCAATCTACCTTATATCGCCAAAGTCGTACCACTCGATTAAGTGTCCGATACAGTTTAAAACTCCCGCAGCAGGCGGGAGTTTTGCTTTTTGCGGCTATATAAAAAGCATTAATGATTGAATCATTAAATTTTTTCTTTTCAATCAATTAGCTAATTTTTTGCTTTAGTTCTGCAACCCATCATTGTAATTGTGTTTTTTAGCACCATCTTATTACTTTCTAATGTGTAAGGATCGGTACAAATATGGCGAATATTACCCATGCTCTGGTACTCGAAGGGCTTAAAAAAACCTATAAAGGCGGCGTAGAAGCGGTCAAAGGCATCAGCCTTACCGTCAATCAAGGGGATTTCTTTGCCTTGCTCGGCCCCAATGGTGCGGGTAAATCCACCACGATTGGTATTATTAGCTCCTTAGTGCAGAAGAGTTCAGGTACGGTCAAAGTCTTTGATTATGATATTGATAAGCAGCTCGAACACGCCAAGCTCTGCATTGGTTTAGTACCACAAGAGTTTAACTTCAACCAGTTCGAAACCGTGCTGCAAATTGTGGTGAATCAAGCGGGTTACTATGGTGTGCCAAAACCTATCGCCCTTGAGCGTGCCAAAAAATACTTAAGCCAACTGGATCTGTGGGAAAAGCGCAATAGCCCTTCGCGGGAATTATCTGGCGGCATGAAGCGACGGTTAATGATCGCCCGCGCCCTGATGCACGAACCTAAATTATTGATTTTAGATGAACCTACCGCAGGTGTGGATATTGAACTGCGCCGCTCTATGTGGGAGTTTCTCAAACAAATAAACCAGCAGGGTGTGACGATCATCCTGACCACTCATTACCTTGAAGAAGCGGAAATGCTTTGCCGTAATATCGGCATTATCGATAAAGGTATTTTAGTGGAATGCACTAGCATGAAGGCGTTGCTGAGTAAGCTGAATATGGAGACTTTTATTCTCGATCTTCGTCGCGATACTGAAATGGCTCCCGTGCTCGATGGCATGGCTTGTCGCTTAACCGACTCTCATACCTTAGAGGTGGATGTAGCGAAAGAGCATAATCTTAACGATGTCTTTAGCCAATTGAGCGCAGCTAATATTGAAGTGCTATCGATGCGTAACAAGTCTAATCGGTTAGAAGAACTCTTCGTCGAACTCGTGAAGAAAACTCAGGGAGCCTCAGCATGAATCAGCTCTACTTTATTGCCTTTAAAAGTATTTTAAGTAAAGAGATCAATCGTTTTACGCGAATTTGGATCCAGACCTTAGTCCCGCCAGCGATTACCATGACCTTGTATTTTTTGATTTTTGGTAACTTAGTCGGCAGCCGGATTGGAGAAATGGGCGGCGTATCTTATATGGAGTTTATCGCCCCTGGTTTGATCATGATGTCGGTGATCACTAACTCTTACTCGAATGTTGCTAGCTCATTTTACAGTGCCAAGTTTCAACGTAATTTAGAAGAGCTGATGGTGGCACCTGTGCCCCATTATGTGCTGATTGCTGGCTACGTAGGCGGCGGCGTGGCGCGCGGTTTGTGTGTTGGCCTGATAGTGACGTTAGTGGCCATGTTCTTTGTCGACATTAGCTTACATCACGCAGGTTTAGTGGTGATGACGGTATTTTTAACCTCAGTGCTATTCTCATTGGGTGGCTTAATTAACGCTGTTTTTGCAAAGAGTTTTGATGATATCAGTATCATCCCCACCTTCGTGCTTACCCCATTAACTTACCTTGGCGGCGTATTTTATTCCCTGTCACTCTTGCCCCCATTTTGGCAAGGCGTGTCGGCACTTAACCCTGTGGTCTATATGATCAACGTGTTCCGCTACGGCTTTTTAGGCTTTGCCGATATCAGCGTGCCATTATCCATCGCCATTATGATCGGTTTCTGTGTCGCACTTTGGACCTTAGCGTATTACTTAGTCTCGCGCGGAATAGGCCTGCGTTCCTAGACATATTTCTTTAGAGCGTAATAGAAAAAGGGAGCCATTAAGG
>NZ_JBHFFD010000064.1:0-115727 GCF_043359565.1 Shewanella sp. S23-S33
TCAGGAGGGATGGCGCTTGGCTGCCATAATTCGACTTTATTGCCATCAGGGTCAATAAACCAGCCAAAGCGGCCAAATTCTGAATTTTCAATACCACCAATCGGTTGACCGCCACCTTGCTCTACTTGTACGAGGGCTTGCTCTAAGTCGTCAACGACAAAGTTGAACATAAACCCTTTATCTGAGGGGGCGAAATAGTCCGTGCTATGGGCGAAAGGGGTCCAAACATGGTAGCCAAGAGTTGATTTATCTGTGTGATAAAACGCGGCGCCTCCCCAGTTTTCAATAGGGACTTGAAGATGGGTTTTGTACCAAGTTGCCAAGGCAACGGGATCGACACTTTTAAAGAAAATTCCACCGAGTCCAATGACTTTAGCCATAGCCGTAGCTGCGTTTACAGGAGTATGAATTAACTTTAGGCAATAAATGCTTAAGATACAAAAAAGCCGCGAAAAATGCGGCTTTTGGTGTTAGGAATTTATCTTAGAACTGGTAGCTGTATTGAACTGAGTAGTACATACCACTCGATTCAGTAATCGCATTAACAGGGCCTATGCCTGTGATAGAGCTGTTTTCGATCAAGTGAACTTCTTCACCTTTAATATAAGCGATACCAAAGTCAACTGTGTTTTGTGGGTTGATGTGGTAGCTCATACCCGCTGTGTACCAGTTACGGTCAGAATCTGGGAATGAAATAGAGCTGATTTCGTTCACAACGCCTTGGTCATGCATATAACCTGCACGTACAGTGAATTGTTCGTTGATTGTGTAAGTACCACCTAGGCTGAATAACCATGAATCTTTCCATTGGTATTCTTTCAGCGCAACATCACCTACGGCTTGAATCACTCCAACAGCTGGAATGGTTGCAACACCATCTTTAGCTGTGATTTGTTCAAAATTACCCCATTGGGTGTGCTGCGCTGTATAGTGCAGAGCAAACTTAGGGGTGATTTGATGAAAACCTGCAACTTGGAAGATATCCGCTAGCGGTACATCTAAACTATCAAAACTGGTGGCAACAGCCACTTGTCCAACATTTGGTATATTGGTTGATGTAATGGTATTAACATCACCTTTAACATTCACTGTTGGGCTGAAGCGGTAACTGATACCGAAACGATTGTCTTTATCTAACTCAATTGTGGCACCCACAATACCACCAAACGCCCAACCGTCAGCGTCGACGTCAACCAGAGGTGTCGCGCCCATGTTACGGGTTAAACGGCCTTCACCGTAAATGGCATCAATACCAGCACCGATACTGAACATGTCATTAATACGGTATGAAAGGCTGGTGTTAAAATTAACCGTTGTTACTTCTGTTTCGCCAAGCAGATCATAAGGTGCTGGTGAGCCTGCTGGTAAACTCTTTGAAAGTGAGCTGGCATCGGTACCGGTACCAAAGTTAGAGAAAGCGGCAAAACCTACGGCGAACTTATCGTCGATGGGGTGGATGTAGAAAATATTAGGGATAATTTTAGAGCTACCTGCGTCATCGATGCTGCCTAAGTCAACGGCACCACCGGCAAAGTTAACATCTTTAACATCAACAGTAATATCGGCATAAGTTAAGCCGAAGGAGATCGCATCTTTATCGAATAATGCCATAGCAGCAGGGTTACGTGATAACACAGAAGCGTTATCGGCAATAACCGCATCACCCGCAAATGCACGGCCCATACCCGTTGCTGATTGGCTGTTTAGTTGAAAACCTGAAGCTAAGGTTTGTGTGCTTGCTAATGCGACAGAAACGGCAATGAGTGTCTTGTTGAATGTTTTCATTATTATTCTCTCTATTTTTTATAAGTATTGGATTTTTATTCGGTCCTAGTCCGCCGAAAGTATTTAAATCCATTTATTAGTCTCCGGCATCTTATGGATTCAATGTACCCTCAACAAGTCCGACCAGAAGTGAAATATGTTAATTTTCAGTTAATTAAAAGTCTTTAAAACAAGAGTGATACTTTAGTATGCTTGAATGGTCTGGCCAGATGCTTGATATGAAGGGCTTTGGGTGCCGCTATGGGTTTCAATTGAAGTTAACGGTTTGTAATGGTGCGTAGGGTATTTAAAAGGATACAAAATGTAAAAAGCGCACACTTGTGCGCTTTTAAACATATAGAAGCATATCTAGATTAGAGTGCAGACTTAAATTGTTCGAACTCTGTCGTTACTTTTTCACTTGGAGCAGAGAATTTACTGACTAAAATACCCGCAATAGTCGCGAATATAAACCCAGGAAGGATTTCGTATACTTCAAAAATGCCACCAGTGAGTTGCTTCCAAATCACCACAGTCAATGCGCCGACAATAATAGTGGCGATAGCGCCATTACGGCTGTATTGCTTCCAAAACAAGGATAACAAGACTACGGGACCAAAGGCCGCACCAAAGCCTGCCCAAGCATAACTCACTAGGCTAAGTACGCTACTTTCAGGATTGAGTGCTATCACACCTGCAATCACAGCGATAGCGAGCACGCCTAAACGACCTACCATCATTAGCTCGCGATCATCGGCCTTTGGGCGCAACCATTTACGGTAGAAATCTTCGGTGATGACACTTGAGCAGACTAAGAGTTGCGAGTCGATAGTACTCATGATTGCCGATAAAATAGCGGCGATTAATAGCCCACCAATCCATGGGTTAAACGCTGCTTGAGCTAAATGGATAAATACCGTTTCAGAATTGGCTAATGGCTCTTTGGCGAAATAGAGCGAGCCTGCGATACCTGTTGCTAACGCGCCAATGAGAGATAACACCATCCAGCTCATGGCTATACGGCGTGACAAGGGCAGGGCATCGGCACTGCCTATCGCCATAAAACGCGACAAAATATGTGGCTGACCAAAATAACCTAGGCCCCATGCGAGCAAAGATAACATGCCGATGGCAGTGGTTTTGTCATTGACTAATGCCAACATTGCGGGATCAATCGTTTCAATACCTGCATGGCTTTCGGGGTGAGCGAAAACGGCAAAAGGGACAATCAATAGGGCGATGAGCATTAAACTACCTTGGAAAAAGTCAGTCCAACACACGGCAAAGAAACCGCCAATAAAGGTGTAACCGACTATGATGGCCGAGCCAATCACTAGGGCTGCGGTGTAATCAAGCCCAAAGACTTTCTCAAACAAAATCGCGCCACCGACCATGCCAGAGGAGGCATAGAAAGTAAAAAACACCAGAATAGTGATTGCGGAAACGAGCTTGAGATAGCCTTGGGTATCGTGGAAACGTTTCTCGAAAAAATCCGGTAAAGTGAGGGCGTTATCGGCGAGTTGGGTATAAATGCGCAGTCGCTTGGCAACAAATAACCAGTTTAGCCAAGCACCAATAATTAATCCTACGCCAATCCAGGCTGCACCTAAGCCGCTTAAGTAAACTGCGCCGGGTAACCCCAGTAACAGCCAACCTGACATGTCAGATGCACCCACGCTGAGTGCGGTCACTGCGGGACCCATTTTGCGGCCACCTAAAATATAATCATCAACAGTATCGGTAGCACGGTAAGCCCAAAAACCTATGCCCATCATCAATACTAAGTAACCAACAAATGTGATTAAAATCGGGGTTTCAATCGTCATCTTGCCTTTTCCCATCTTTTTATTATTAAAAGTGGCAAGCATGCTACCAGATGTTTGAACGTGCGCCCATTAGCAGATGTAAGTGTGATTGAAATCTAACCTCCGATAACATGAAAATATCGGAGATTGATTTTTAAATGCAATTTATAACAATAGCTTAAATAAATATATTATTGATTTCGTCTTTTATATAGCTAAGGTCAGCTTGATCCTCACCTATGAGCAAAATAAATGCATCGGGCGTTTCAAAGCCCATCCCTTGATATTTACCGTCGGCGAAGGTTTTATCCAACACCATACGTTTCTCGAGTGGCACGATAAAGAGTGTCACCTTACTTTGTTCGCCCTGAAGTACTAAGTGCAGGCTTTTTACCCCTTGAAAATCGCAATAAGAGGTGTAATACACTTTGCCCGGTTGTTGGGTAAATTTGGCATTGCCAAAGTCTTTTATCGACGCAAGCTGGGCATTGACTTGACTAAAATTGACATTTTGATCGACATGCAAGGCAATATCTTCATGGTAGACATGGGCCAGTGCATGTTCAGCCAAATCAATAGGCCCTAAGCGTAATAGGCTGAAGCTGATCCCTACCACAAACGCAACCGAGGCTGCCATGGCCACTAAAAAAAACGTTTGCCGGCGCTGTTTATGGTGCTGTTGTAACTGCTGACGCAAAATGAGTTTGTCGGCGAGATCCTCAGCCACATCTACTTTCAATGCGTTGCTCAGTTTGGCATCAAGGTTTTTAAGCTCATTGATTAGGGCTTGGTTTTCTGGCTTGGCATTGATCTGCGCCAGAAAGTCAGCATCTTGATTATGAGGATCTTCATAAGCTTGACGTCTAAATTTAAGCTCATCCATTGGATTGACCTCTCACATCATTCTTCTCAAGTAATTCTTTCAATTGGCTCCTCGCCCGAAATAAACGCGTCATTACGGTGTTGCGATTGAGCTCCATCAGCTCGGCGATTTCATCGCCGCTAAAGCCACCAATGAGCTGGAGTAAGAGTGGTTCACGGTATTCGATATCCAGCTTGCCAATTTGTCGACGGATCAGATATTGCTCGGTCTGCTCTTCACTGCTATTGGAGATATTGTCCTCTAAGGTATCTTGCTCAACGTCGGAATAATCGAACTGTTTACGCTCGAAACGCCGCGCATTTTCACGCCTAAGAATCGTGATCAGCCAAGCTTTCGCCGCTTTATCATCCTTGAGGGAATCCAAAGAGCGCCACGCCCGCAAGAAGGTTTCTTGGGTAATGTCTTCAGCCACGTGCTTATCGCCGCATAACCAATAGGCGTAGCGGAAAATGTCTGCATGTAGCGCCTTGACTAGGCTGTTGTATCGTCGTTGTTTGCTTAGCATGTCAGAAGAGACCGCGGGCTCGACGGATTTCTTGCGCCAGTTAGCAAACATTTTTTATCTTTGGGCTTTTTGGCGGAATATTTAGCATAGTAGCACTCGCTTCTTTGTCATTAACCCCATCATTTATTTAGGATTCAGTGGGCTTAATGGCGCTGATTTTGGGTTTGAATGTTTATGCTCACAGGCCTTAACCGCGTTAAGTAAGGCGGTACATTCGGCGCTTAAGTGGCTATTTGTATTGTTAGAATTCGCACTGCTCGTATTAGCACTGTCAGTATGGTGGCTCTTATCGGCCTTCGCACTGTAGGCTTTGATTTGCAGTTGCTGTATCGCTGCTGCCAGTTGCGGTGACTGCTCAGCAATCTTATCTAATGTCATAGGTGTTTGCTGTAACTCACTGAAATATTGCTGCAATTGCAACATAATTCGGCTCACATCGCCACTGGCGCAGGCTTGCTCTAATCCTTTCAAGCCGGAGGCAGTCACTGATTGTGCTGAACTGATTGAAGAGTTTACTGCAATTGGGGCGGCCGTTTGATTTTTTAAGGCGCGGCGCCAAGCGACTAAGGTGATAATCCAAGCGACTAGAGTGACCAGCCATAGAGCAGCAAAAACCGTGGTTAGCCAAGACCAGCCCTTATCGGCCGCGGAGTTGGTTTCCCATGTTGGTTGAGCTGGCGTATCACTGACAGCACCACCTTCAACGATTATGGTACGTGCGGGCAGCGTTGCAGTTTCTTGACGTTTAAGGCGCGGATTCCACCAAGGCACTTTGATTTCGGGCAAGGTAAAGGTGCCCGCTTTGCTGGGAACGATTGCCGAAGTAATACTGTACTGCGAAACAATTTGTGCATCGCGCACAAAGGTCTGCCGCTGGGGTTTTTCTGGGTATGACTTGAGTTCATCGGGCAGAGTTTGCAGTATATCAGGCAGACTATTTTCATCAGCATTGGAAGCCAACAGCGTAATAGTGCGGGTGATAGGGCTACCGACGGTAAACTTTTTAATATCTTCAGGGAAGTTTTCTTTTAGCGCCACTAAATCGGCAACTAGCCATTGGCCTTGGAAACTTGTTGGTGCGGGATTCACTTGAACTGTCAGTGAGGGCGCGCCTGCTTGCATTGGGCGGCTTTCATTAAAGCCAAACATGCCGCCGCGGCGTTGGGATTCTACCAGCACATCGCCAGCAAAGGTTGCACCTTTGATATTCACTTGGCCGGGCAAATCGGGAATGATGCCATAGGTGCGTTCAATCACGCGGTAACGTCGGCCATCGACTATCTCTGAACCATCCCTATCTTCTCCGATTTGTTTGATCTGTGCGCCTTCGATCACAGGTGCACTCAATACGCCCCTTTGTAATTCTACCGCCAGATAGAGTTTCACCTTGTAGGTAATGAGCTGCCCAACATAGGCTTCGTCGGTAGAGACTTTGGCGTCAATGAACAGATTGTTCATTTGCGCGGGCTGGCTACCGGTTTCTACCACTTTGAGAGGAATAGGCGATGAGCTGACGCCGTCAATACTAAAGGCTGGAATGGTTAACTGGCCTTGTTGTTTTGGCGCGAGCAGCACTTGCCAGCGGGTTTCTTTGACCGCATCGAAGTTCATGATTTGCGTGCTGCGACTCACGCTAGTACGGCCGACAATAAAATCTTTCAGTAGGGCGGATGTGTCTAGCTTACCGGTATCGACTTCGTCATCGACACTGATGTTGAGCACAAAGTATTCGCCCTCCATCACTGGGTTGCGATCGACCGAGGCCTCAATTTTGCTAAGTGCAAAGGCGGGATGGGCCACTCCGATGGCAAGGAGTAGCAGGATAAAAAATTGTCTCGTCACCACTGTTCGTTATCCTTTGATATTTGGCCATTTTGACGGCGTTTTTGATATTCCAACTGCATCTTGTTGCGCAGTAACACTTGCGGATCTTCACTCACGCCCCTCAGTGCTCGTTGCATTTCTGCGGGCAGTGGCTCGCTATTGGTTGGCGGTGCCTCGACCGATTCACTCATAGCAGCCTCTTGTTTATCTTGCGCATTTTGCTCAGAAGCTTCTTTGGCGGCAACGCTTTGCTTTTCTTGTTCTGCTGACTTTTGCTCTTCAGCATCGGCTTTAGCCTGCGCTTGCATCTTAGCTTCATTTTCTACAGGTGAATTGTCTACCGGCTCATTTTCCTGCGCATCCTGCTCGCCATTTTGCTGCTTGGCTTCATCCTGCTGATCCTGAGCATTGCCATTTTGCTTATCTTGCTCAGACTGTTGCTCATCCGTTTTTTGCTGCTCAGGGCTTTGATCCGCGTCGGCATCGTCCTGTTGATCCTGAGACTTTTGTCCCGCTTGATCTTGCTTATCTTTCTGAGCGCTATCTTGGTCAGATTGCTGTTTATCCTGCGATTTTTGGTCACCGGATTGTTGGTCGCCAGACTGTTGATCACCTTGTTGATCTTGGTTCTTATCCTGTTGCTCGTTTTTACCTTGCTGTTCCTGCAATAACTTTTCAGCAAGTTCAAGGTTGGCCTTGGCCGCAGGGAAATCAGCTTGTTTCTCAAGCGCGGCTTGATAGCGCTCCTTGGCCTTATCGGGTTTACCGAGTTGCATCAACGCATTGCCTTGATTGTAGAGGCCTTGGGCTGAACTATCTTGCTCGAAGGTTTTCAGTGCTTGCGCAAAATCACCGGCTTTGTATTGGGCGCTGCCACGCCATTGGGGCGACTCAAACTGCTTAGCGGCGTTTGCGTAATCTTGGGATTGATAGGCCTGCATCGCTTGTTGATCTGTGGTTTTCCACACATTATCCCAGGCATTGTCCCACACACTGGCATGGGCTGGCTGAGGCACAGCCGCGAGCAGTAAGCTGCCAGCAAGAGTGATAAATCCAACACTGGCCACGATTCCATGTCTAAAGCTGAAAAGGGCGGGTAGCAGTAATAATAAGGCGAGGTAAGGACCGAGATCCTGCCAAGTTTCACCATCAAGATCAGTGGCTTTCGCATCGCCAGCATCGCTTAACCATTGCTGTAATTGGGCGAGATCATTACCGTCGGTGCGATTCTGGATCAAAACGCCTTTGTTATTCGCGGCCAGTTTTTGCAGCAGAGCGAAATCAGTGCTGGCCACGACGACTTCGTTGCTGCTGTCGCGCTGCAATTGTCCATCGGGTAGACGGATTGGCGCGCCTTGGCTGGTACCAAAAGCGACGACGGCAAGACGATATTGCGTGCCATTTAATGCCGAGTTAGCCTCATCAAACTGGGCTGTTGTGATGCCATCTGTCATCAGGATAATATCACCGCGAATATGGCCACCCTGAGCCAGTAGCGTTTTGGCTTGGGTCAAGCCTGCCGCTAAGTTTGAGCCACGAACGGGCATGATCTCAGGACTTAAGGTCGGCAGTAAATTGAGTAATGTGCCGGTATCACGGGTTAATGGGCTGATAGTAAAGGCATCGCCGGCAAAGGCGACTAAACCTGTTTCACCTTCTTTAAGATTACGCAGGAGATCCGTTGCCCTAAATTTGGCTTGGGTTAACCGATTCGGCGCAAGATCGGTGGCGAACATAGATACGGACATGTCCATCACCAGTACGCGGCCTTGCTCGGCGGCAAACACAGGTAAGGATTGTTTATTCACGGCAGGTCCGGCGAGTGCTAAGGTCGCAATCAACCAAGTGAAGGCTAATAAATGCAACGGACGGCGGGATTTCTTATTGCCTTGGGTGACCAATATCTTGGCTAAGTGCGGCGCAATATAACGATTCCAAGCGCTGTGGCTCTCGTGTTGCCGCCATAAACTCAACAAGGCTAAGGCTAGCGGTACTAGTGCGAGTAGCCATTCGGGACGAATAAAATGTAGGTTCATTATTTGATGTTCCCCTGTGAAGTGGTTGCGACAGAGGGTTTAACGCGGCGCGCTGCAAACAGTGGCAATTGACCTAAGGCAATCAACAGACTCGTCAGTAATGCCAGTGCCAGCGGCCAATAGAACAGATCTGCCTGCGGACGATAGCTTAATTGATCGCGACTCACGGGTTCGAGTTTATCGATTTCTTGGTAAATCTGGTCTAGCTCTTGGCTGTTACGGGCGCGAAAATAACGGCCGTGGGTGACGTCGGCGATATGCTTAAGTTGGTTTTCATCCAGATCCATCGAAGGATTAACCCGCTCACGGCCAAAGAGTGTACGGCGCTCCATTACATCTGCGCCCACACCAACCGTATAAATGGTAACTTTACGATTAGCGGCAATTTGCGCTGCTTGCTCTGGTTCAATATTGCCCGCGTTGTTAGAACCGTCGGTCAATAAAATCAATACTCTATTACTCTCGTCCATTTTATCGAAGCGTTTTACCGCTAGAGCGATAGCTTCACCTATGGCGGTTTGCTTACCGACTAAGCCAATTTGTGCTTCTTTTAAAAATTGCGCCACTGAACGTCTATCTTGGGTCAGCGGCGCCTGTAAATAGGCGTGATCGGCAAAGAGGATCAAGCCGATACGATCACCCTTGCGGCGCTCGATAAAGTCACTGACGACGTGCTGAATTAAAGTGAAACGGTCAACGGTTTTGCCATTCACCACCATGTCTTCAATCTGCATACTGCCGGATAAATCCACCGCCATCATCAAATCGCGGCCTTGGCTTGGCAGTTCGATAGGTTCACCAAGCCATTGAGGACGAGCAATAGCGAGCACTAACAGGCACCACATCAGCCAGTAGCGTTTGCGACTCTGGCGCGTGTTGGCCGCTAAGCTTTGTTTGCCCGTTTGGCTTATTCCGGGTAATTGCAGCCGGCCACCATCCACTTGCACGGTTTGTTGGCGCCAAAAAATCAAAGGTAAAGGCAATAATATCAATAGCCAAGGCCATGCAATTGTTAACATTGTGCCTCCGCTTTTTCAGTGTCAGTTTGCTGGGTTGGCGCTTGGCTTTTAGCTCGAGCGTCGCCACTAGCTTGAACGTAGCCTTTAGCTTGAACAAGATTCGGCTCAGGCGCACTCAGTTTTGCTTTCGATGCCAACCAAGCCTGTGTGAGTTGATGCAATTCATTGGCTTCAGCTAAGGTCAATGGCGAAGCCTGATGGCGTTTGGCCAACAAGGCGCCAATACGTTGGCGTTTATGCTCGGGTAAATAGCTGTCTAACCAAGCCGCCCAAGCTTCACCATCTAAGGAGGCTATCGCTTCTCTGCTGAGGTAACTCATGGCGGTGCGCTTTAATAGGCTGTTGACGTCAGAGGCATAGGAAGTCGCTTGTTTATCGAGCTGATTGAGTAACTGCTTCGCGGCTTTTTTCGGCGCTAAGTAACGGGCGCGTTTTCTTAGCCAGATAACTAAGAGTGTGATGAGGGCAATCACAAGTGCTAAAACCAGCCAATAACCGATTGCCCAAGGCCAAGCGCCGATCGGTTCGGGATGAATAATATCCTGCAGTTGTGCAAGGGCTGGATTTGGCGCCGTAGAAGGCATAGGTACTGTTGCCTGTGGATTTGCTATTTCTGAATTCACTGTTGCTGGATCCATAGTTAACGCAATAATTCCAATTGGTGGGCTAGGGGAGCACCCGCATCTATGATCTGGGTGCGTACGCGCAGTTGTTGCATCATGGCGATAAAGTCCTTTTGCTGACGCAACTGAATGTCGAGCCAAGCCTGATAACTGTGGCGGCTAAGCACTAAGTCCTCATCCCCATCCCGTACCGGCAAATTAAAGTTGTGTGGTAACGGCAGTGTACCTTGACGCAGGGGATCGGTAATAAGATAGGCACCCACATCGCAATGACGCTTAAGCTCGGTGAGAGGCGCGATACATTGGGGACTAAAATGGCTGCCATCTGTCACTATCCAAACTAAGGAGCCGGGTTTGGCGATACGTTGTAATCGCTGACAGGCACGCAGGATATGGTCAGGATCGCGCTGGCCACTGCCAACATGATTGAGCTGATTTTCGTGTACACGGCGCAGGCCTGAGATCAATTGCAATATGCCCTGACGACGGCTGCGGGGTTTGAGCTCTAAATGCTCAGACTCGCTGGCGATCAAGGCGCCGAGTCGATCGCCATGGTTAATCGCATTCCAACCTAAGGTGGTCGCAAGGTGTCCTGCTTGCACCGATTGCAGCAATAAACTCGAACCAAAATAGAGGCTTTGGCTCAAGTCGATTAACAATAAAATAGGGCGCTCACGTTCTTCGACAAATAATTTAGTGTGAGTTGTGCCTGTACGAGCGGTAACGCGCCAATCAATGGTGCGCACATCGTCGCCCTGTTGGTAGTGGCGCACCTCGGCAAACTCCATACCGCGGCCTTTGATTAAGCTGCTGCGATGGCCCGCTAAGTTAGCGCGGGCACGGCTATAACGCTCTGGCATAGCTCGGGCGATATTTTGGCACGCCAGCAGCTCTTGCTCGGTTAAATGCAAGCCATCGGCAAAAAGCGGCAAGCCATCGACCGAGGCTGAGAGTCGCGCTGTGTCACTCATCTTATTTCACCTTTATCTTCACCGTTAAGGTACTGCAACTTGACTTAAGATGTGGTTGATCACGTGATCGCGGCTGACGCCCTCGGCTTGTGCTTGGTAGCTGAGTAGGAGTCTATGGCGTAATACATTTGGCGCAACAGCTTGAATGTCTTCCGGTGAAACAAAGTCCCGCTCGTGCAGCCAAGCACGGGCGCGGGCGCAGCGTTCTAATGAAATAGTTGCGCGCGGGCTGACGCCGTACTCAAGCCACTTAGCTAAGTCTTCGCTATAACGTAAAGGCTCACGGGTCGCCATCACGATTTCGACTATGTACTTTTCGAGCGGCTCGGCGAGATAGATTTCCATGGCTTCGTCACGGGCGGCAAACACATCTGCTTGTGCAATCGGCTCAGTGGTTGGCAATTCGTGGGTCAGCGCTTCTTTGCGGGATTGACGCAGAATTTCGATTTCAGTCTCGCCGCTCGGGTAATCAAGGTTTAAGTGCATCAGAAAACGGTCAAGCTGTGCTTCGGGCAGCGGGTAAGTGCCTTCGTTCTCTAATGGATTTTGGGTGGCCATTACTAAAAACAGCGGCGGTAGCTTATAGCTGTGCTTACCAACTGTGACTTGACCTTCGGCCATGGCTTCTAATAAGGCTGACTGAACTTTGGCTGGGGCGCGGTTAATTTCGTCCGCCAGGATTAAATTGTGGAAAATCGGTCCGGCTTCAAATTCGAAGGTGCCAGTTTGCGAGCGATAGATATCTGTGCCAGTTAAGTCGGCGGGCAGCAGATCTGGGGTAAATTGAATGCGGTGAAAATCGCCCTCAACCCCGTCACATAAGGCTTTCACTGCACGGGTCTTTGCCAGCCCCGGTGGTCCTTCAACTAATAAGTGGCCATTGGCAATTAAGGCAATGAGCAGATTTTCGGTCAATACTGGCTGCCCTAAAACAACCTTATTTAGGTAAGTGCGTAATGCGTGGAAGCGACTCAAAGGCATGATGCTACTCGTTTTATTATGTTGAAAATACGTGTGTGGGCTATAGACAACAGCTATGGTAAAGAATTCCCTTAGGGTTTGGCTAGTGTTAAAAAAACAAACAGGTGTTTAAAACTTGCTGACAAGAAGTTAGAATCAGATCACACTTTAATGGTCAGACCTGTTATTGGGCGTTTTTCGCCGTAAAACAATGGGTCAAACACGGAAATCGATAGCGCCGCCTGAAATCTCTCAGCGATTGCGCACATAAAGAGGGTGACAAATGAGTGATAGACAACAGGTTACGAACGCCAAGGGTGAACGTATCGCCATTGTAGCGGGTTTAAGAACGCCCTTTGCAAAGCAAGCCACGGCATTCCACGGCGTATCGGCGCTCGATATGGGCAAAATGGTGGTCAATGAATTATTGGCGCGCTCAGAACTCGATCCTAAGCTGATTGAGCAATTAGTCTATGGACAAGTCGTGCAAATGCCGGCTGCACCTAACATTGCCCGTGAAATCGTACTCGGTACTGGCATGAATGTGTCGACCGATGCCTATAGTGTCACTCGCGCCTGTGCAACTAGCTTTCAATCTGCCGTAAACGTGGCTGAATCTATCATGACGGGTAATATCGAAATCGGTATTGCGGGCGGCGCCGACTCTTCCTCTGTATTGCCTATCGGTGTATCGAAAAAATTAGCCCATGCGTTAGTCGATCTGAATAAAGCCCGTAGCTTTGGGCAAAAGTTACAAATTTTCCGCCGTTTAGGTTTAAAGGATTTATTACCTGTGCCGCCTGCGGTGGCAGAGTACTCAACGGGCTTGTCTATGGGACAAACCGCCGAGCAGATGGCAAAAACCTACAATATTAGCCGTGCCGATCAAGATGCCTTAGCGCACCGCTCACATACCTTAGCGAGCGAAACTTGGGCTTCTGGCCATTTGCGTGACGAAGTTATGGTCGCGCATATACCGCCGTATAAGCAGTTTATCGATCGCGATAACAATATCCGCGAAAACTCAGTATTGGAGTCATATGCTAAGTTGCGTCCTGCATTCGACAAACAACATGGTACTGTGACGGCGGCCAATAGTACGCCACTGACTGATGGTGCCTCAGCGATTATCTTGATGAGTGAAGGTCGAGCCAAAGCCTTAGGTTATCAACCTATTGGTTATATTAAGAGTTACGCTTTTAGCGCCATTGATGTGTGGCAAGATATGCTGATGGGACCGTCCTACGCGACGCCACTGGCGTTAAAACGTGCTGGAATGGAATTAGAAGATCTTACTCTGATTGAAATGCACGAAGCCTTTGCTGCGCAGACATTAGCGAACATGCAGATGTTTGCTTCGAAAAAATTTGCCGAAGAAAAACTCGGCCGCAACCGCGCGATTGGCGAAATAGACATGAGCAAGTTTAACGTGCTCGGTGGCTCGCTCGCTTATGGTCATCCTTTTGCGGCAACGGGAACCCGTTTAATCACCCAAGTGTGTCGTGAGCTAAAGCGCCGTGGTGGTGGAACTGGCTTAACGACGGCTTGTGCGGCCGGTGGTTTGGGTGTGGCTATGATAGTGGAAGTGGAGTAATCGGCATGGAAAAGACCTTTAATTTAACCCGCCGCGACGACGGCATTGCCATTTTGACTATGGATGTTCCTGGCGAAACCATGAACACCCTAAAAGCACAGTTTGGCCCTGAAATCAGTGAGATTCTGGCTGAGATTAAAAGCGATCCTCATATTCGTGGGCTCGTGCTGATCTCGGGCAAGAAAGATTCTTTCGTCGCGGGCGCGGACATTTCTATGCTCGATGCCTGTAAAACGGCGGCCGATGCCAAAGCCTTATCCCAGCAAGGGCATGTGGTTTTTAATGAGTTAGAAGCCTTAAAAATTCCTGTAGTGGCGGCAATCCATGGTGCCTGTTTAGGTGGTGGTTTAGAGTTAGCCTTAGCTTGTCATCAAAGGGTATGTAGCGACGATGGTAAAACCATGCTCGGCGTACCGGAAGTTCAACTTGGCTTATTACCTGGAGGCGGTGGGACTCAACGTTTGCCTCGTTTAGTCGGTATTACCACCGCCTTAGACATGATGTTGACCGGTAAACAAATCCGTCCTAAACAAGCCTTGAAAATGGGCTTAGTGAATGATGTTGTACCGCAGACCATTTTGCTGCAAACCGCAGTTGAGATGGCGCTTGCAGGTAAACGTGCACCGAAACCTGTTAAAAAGTCACTCGTTAATCAAGTGCTTGAAGGCACGAGATTTGGCCGTAACATTATTTTTGATCAAGCGACTAAACAAGTCGAAAAGAAAACCCAAGGTAATTATCCAGCACCAGCCAAGATTATTGACTGCGTGCGTCAAGGGATTGCGAAGGGGATGCAAAAAGGGCTAGAAGTCGAAGCGAGTCACTTTGCTGAATTAGTGGTATCAAAAGAATCTGAAGCGCTGCGCAGTATTTTCTTCGCCACCACTGAAATGAAGAAAGAAACCGGCGCTGAGGGTGCTACACCGCGCAAAGTGAAGAAAGCGGTGATCTTAGGTGGCGGTTTAATGGGCGGAGGCATTGCCTCTGTGACGACTACTAAGGCTAAAATCCCCGTTCGCGTCAAAGACATCAGCGAAAAAGGTTTAAGCAATGCATTAGCCTACGCTTATAAGTTGTTGGATAAAGGGGTAAAGCGCCGCCATATGACGCCTGCTGCCCGTGACAACTTAATGGCGCTGATGACCACAACCACTGAGTATAAAGGCGTTAAAGATGCCGACATCGTTGTGGAAGCGGTATTTGAAGACTTAGCGCTTAAGCATCAAATGGTGAAAGACATTGAGCGTGAGTGTGGTGAGCACACGATTTTTGCGTCAAACACCTCATCTTTGCCGATTAGCCAAATCGCCGAGGCGGCGACGCGTCCTGAAAATGTGATTGGTCTGCATTATTTCTCGCCAGTAGAGAAAATGCCGCTGGTGGAAGTGATTGCCCACGCTAAAACGTCGCCAGAAACCATTGCGACTACTGTCGCATTTGCCCGTAAGCAAGGTAAAACACCGATAGTGGTACAGGATGGCGCGGGTTTCTACGTGAACCGTATTCTGGCTCTGTATATGAATGAGGCTGCGCAATTACTACTCGAAGGCCAAAGTGTTGAGCATTTGGATAAAGCTTTAGTGAAATTTGGCTTCCCTGTGGGACCTATTACTTTGCTCGACGAAGTGGGTATCGACGTGGGCGCAAAAATTTCACCGATCCTTGAGAAAGAATTGGGTGAACGTTTTAAAGCGCCAGCCGCATTTGACAAGCTTTTAGGTGACGATCGTAAAGGCCGCAAAAATGGCAAAGGATTTTATCAATACGGCCAAAAAGACTCTAGCAAGAAAGCGAAAGTCGTCGATGAGAGTGTTTATGGCGTGTTAGGTATTAAGCCTGGCACCAATAAAGATGTAAAAGCGGTTGCTGAGCGTTGTGTCGTACAAATGCTCAATGAAGCGGTGCGTTGTTTAGATGATGGTATTATTGCATCGCCAAGAGATGGCGATATTGGCGCCATTTTCGGTATTGGCTTCCCGCCATTCCTCGGTGGCCCATTCCATTATATTGACTCTTTAGGCGCCGCGAACTTAGTGAAGATCCTTGAAGGTTATCAAAGTCAATTCGGTAACAGATTCGAACCTTGTGAGCGCTTAAAAACCATGGCTCAAGAAAACGCGCACTTTTTCTAAGTTTCAGTGAATCTAAGTCATCGTTAATCTAGGTCTTAGTTAATCAAAATTGAACAAAAAAGCGGCAGGTTATTGCCGCTTTTTTTATTGCCACAAGGCATGCTTTTGCCTAAAAAATGTTCACATTGGGGATGTGGATCTTGTATAATCCGAGCCCTTTATCGAGAGTTCGGTGTTACGTGTTCTGTACTGAGAGCGTAGCGATGAATGAGTGTTGCTCGTTTATGCATAGTGCGGAAAACTTTTTATCCTGCCGTTAAAATGACGTATTTAACATGTGCATCAATCACCAAGACTACGCGAGTAGCATTCGCATTTTGATGAGGAATTAATTTCTCTACCTTTATGATTTATTTAGTTGTTTTTAAAGAGGTGGTTTGTGGTTTTGCTGGTTATCTTTATCGCATTAATCTCGGCTTGGTACTTCGGCTTAGCTGCATTTACCGCAGGTCTTACTGTTAAGCATTGGGTGCTGCTTGGTTTTGTCCTCGGGCCTCTGGCTTATCCGCTCTTTACGACACACCGCCATTTAGCTTTGAGGAAAATCCGTTGTAGTGAGGAAGGGATATTAAATAGCTAATTTATCAATCTGTTATGTAATTTACATGGCTATATGGCTATTAGTACTTTTTATATTCACTTAAAACTAAAGGGAGCCAATGCTCCCTTTATTGTTTCTAAGCCGCGCTAGCTTAATTAACTATCACTGTACATGAGTTAGACTCATGGCTACAGAACTTAAATTAGTTCCACCAACCTTTTGCAGAAATCACTTCAAGGTGATTCAAGCCTTCAGGCAACTTAACTTTTTTACGCGCTGGCTTGGATAAACCGAGTACTTTTTTGATTGAATTCAGCATTTTAGCTCCTTAATAAAAATTTTTATTAAGCAAAAGTTGTTTCGGTAAAACGAACATTTGGTACCGCAGCAACATCAATTGATTTGAAGCGAACATTTGGTACTGCAGCAACTTCAGTTTGTTTGAAGCGAACGTTTGGTACAGCAGCAACTTCAGTTTGTTTGAAGCGGACATTTGGTACAGCAGCAACTTCAGTTTGTTTGAAGCGAACATTTGGTACAGCAGCAACTTCAGTTTGTTTGAAGCGAACGTTTGGTACGGCAGCAACTTCAGTTTGTTTGAAGCGAACGTTTGGTACGGCAGCAACTTCAGTTTGTTTGAAGCGAACATTTGGTACTGCTGAGAAGGTATCTATGCTATCTAAGGAAGTAAGATTGCTTACAGCAGCAAGCGATGATGTTAATGCTACAACAGTTAATATTCCTTTAATCATTCTAATTATCTCTCAGGGTAGTTAATATTGATTTATTATTGACACTAATAGCGCTGTTGCACTTGTTGTGCCAATGTTGTAAATCAAAATCAAATTGAGAGTTAAATGATTAAGTAATGTTGCTATTAGTGTTTGGCTTTACCATGTCTTCTTGAAGTAGCTGAGTAAATTCGCTCTCCTTTATGGCCTTACTAAAAATATAGCCTTGAATTTCTTCACAGTTGAGTGCCCGTAAAATGTTCAATTGTGCTGCTTGTTCTACCCCTTCTCCCACAACAGAAAGCCCCATGTTATGGGCGATAGTGATAATAGAATCGACCATTTTGAGATCGCGATCAGACTTATCTATATCGTCAACAAAGGCTTTGTCAATTTTTAAAGTATGAATAGGAAAGCGTTTTAAGTATGAAAGGGACGAGTACCCTGTGCCGAAATCATCGAGTGCTAAACTGACGCCCATTTTAGCCAATTGCTGCATGACGATAATCGCCGTTTCCGGCTGTTTAATGACTGTTCCCTCAGTTATTTCTAATTCAAGATGACATGCGGGGAGTTTAGTGAGTCTTAATATTGACTCTATTCGCTGTTGAATATCAGGCAGTGCAAATTGACGTGACGATAAATTGACGGCGACTCTGCCGCTGAATATGCCTTGTTCACGCCATTTTTGCGCTGCGAAACAGGCCTTGCGTAAGACAATTTCACCAATTTCAACAATCAAACCGTTTTCTTCAGCAAGTGGAATAAAGTCATTGGGGGGAATTAAACCATGTATTGGATGATTTAATCTGACTAAAGCCTCCATACCTGCAATTTTACCGCTTTTAAGATCAACCTTAGGTTGATAATAAACTTCAAATAGATCATCTTTTAAGCCTTCACGGATAAGATTTTCTATTTCTAATTGCCTAATTGCATGTTGGTTCAAGGACTCAGAATAAAACTGGTAGCAATTACCTCCCGCAGACTTAGCATGGTACATAGCAATGTCAGCCTTTCTCAGTAATGCTTGCTCGCTTTGCTCATCTTCTGGGAATAGCACTATGCCAATACTTAATCCTAGGACTAGCTGTTCATTGCTAACGTCAAATGCAGGTTTTAATCCCTCAATAATACGGTTAGCAATTGCAGCGCTGGCGCTTATATCTGAACTCTTGTCTAATACAATGGCGAATTCATCTCCGCCTAGACGATAAATACTGGTATTTTTAGAAAGTAAGGACTTAATGCGGGTAGCAACGAGCTTTAATAATGCATCCCCAATTTGATGGCCTAAGGAGTCATTAATACGTTTAAAATTATCAAGATCAAGCACCATAAGCGCATGAGCTATTTCTCGATTCACTAGGTTATTTAAGGTCACTTGTAAGTTGGAGCGATTAGGTAGTCCGGTTAAGAGATCGTTATTGGTTAATTTTCTAAGTTCTTCTTCTTGCTGCTTACGTCTTGATATATCAGAAAAAACACCGACATAGTGTGATAATTCGCCTAACTCATCATAGATAGCATCGATAGTGAGTTCCATATGGAAGTGACTATTATCTCCTCTGGCGGCTTCGACTTCATTTGCCCAGCGACCTTGCTGTTTTAACATTGTTCTAATTTGGGTGGAGAAGGTTTCTGGATATAAATCAAATGTGAGTAAGTTGCCAATAAAATCAGTTCGGTTACGTAATGAAATTTTACAGCAAGCTTCGTTGACTTCGACAAAACGGTATTCGTTGTCGAGGATAAACATGCCTTCCGAAATGTTTTCAATTGCTTTTTCAAAGAGTTTTAGCTGCTCTTCTTTTTGTTTAAATTGACTAATATTTTTAATCGTTCCAGTCATTCGCAGGGCATTATCTTTGTCATCCCGCTCTACAATCTTGGCGCGGTCTAAAATCCATACCCAATTGTCGTCTTTGCCTTTTACCCTATATGCGGCTTCAAAATGATCTGTTTCACCATAAAAATGCTTATTGAGTGCTTCACGAACACGTTCTTGATCCATAGGATGTATATTACTCTCTTCATCCGATTTACCTGAACGATGTCCATCACGGGGAAATTCAAGTGCTCCCCAAATATTGGAGCGAAAAATGTTGCCAGTTTCTATATCCCAGTCCCACATTTCATCACCACTTCCCCAAAGGGAAAGTTTTAATCTTTCTTCGCTGAGCGCTATTTGGCGTTGCACTTCTCTTTTTCGTAATATAGCTTTAATAATAAAAAAAGTTATTAGCAATGTAGTTATGAAGTAAATTAATTTTGCCCAATAAGATAGCCACCATGGAGGCGATATATAAATGTTAAGGGAGTTTACTGGACCTTTTGCTCCGGTGACAGGGTTTTCACCAAATACATTAAAAATATAATGACCAGGTGAGAGGTTTGTGTAGGTTGCAGAGTTTGTACCTTTTGCAGTAATCCATGTATCAGATAGGCCATTTAGGTTATAAAAGTACTCAATATTTTTATGACTTGACTTCGGAGAGTTGAACTTCAATGTAAATGGATAGTCTGAATATTTTAATTCAATCATTTTTGATGTTGATATACTTTTTTCTAGTGGGTTATCGCCTATATTAACAGTTTTATTAAATACTAAAAGCTCACTGATATTGGTGTTTATAACATTGTTTTCAATATAAGATATTGCATTGGCTTTATTTATGGCACTAACGCCAGTTATTCCACCAAAAAAGAAACTGCCATTCCAGAATATCCCACTCTGATTATTGTATTCTTCTTGACTACCATAGTCAGTCGTTAGTGTTAGTAATTTCCCATTTCTGCTTAAAATTAACTCATTTATGGAAGATGCCATAAAGTCATTACTATTATCAATTGCAATTGAGTAAATTGGTTTGTTTGAGTTATAAATTTTATTGATTTCTAACGTTTCTTTATTAGTCGAATAGATTGAAGTTCTAGTTCCAAAAAGATATTCATTTGGTGTCTCAGTTATGCAATAAACAAAATCATCATCAAAAATTGTTTTTTCGTTGCCGTTAGTATCTATACTTACCAATCCACCTTGAGTAGCAAGTAGAAGTGTGCCATCCAGAGTCTGTTGAATTTGGAATATTGGGTGCTTATTCTTTAGTGATAGTTTACGAATTTTTTTTCTATCTAGTAGATCAATTATGTATATGTCTGACTTACTTGTTCCTACAATTAACTCGGTTCTTTTTTGGTTTTTAAATAGAGTGACAATACTATCGCTTAATAGTGTTGTTTTTAAATCCCCATTAAACTCATAAAGGCCATTGTTACCTCCAATGATGAAAGAGTCTCTGTTCCTTATAATATATTTAGGTCCTGATATTTCCGTGTCTATTTTATCCTTGAAGATAAAGTTTGAATTATATATTTCTACTTCACTACTATCATCAGATGTCACAATTTGTTCATTGTCTAATAAGCTTATTGACCAGATGTTTCCGATAGGGTTTATTAGGGACTTTACAACATTGCTGCTGTCTCTGATTAGAATGAATCCCATATTTAATGAAGGAATTATTGTATAGTTATTCGTCCTATAGGCTTGAACTTGATTAGTGATTTCTTTCTTTTCTAATACATAACCTTTTGATGTTACCTCTGATGATTCAAGGTTTGTTTGTATTACTTGACCATCAATCACTGCTAGACCTGTATACTCACCAGCAAGAAAATTCGGTATGTCTTCTGATATTTTTTTATAAATACCATCTGATGTTAAAATATAAACTCCACTTTTGCCTTTTACTATGTCTACAGATTGTAGGGATAAAATAGTAGTTGTTGAATCTTCGTGATAATGAATAATTTTACCATCATGATTTCTTACAATGTAGCCGTTATTAGTCTTAATTGCTTTCTTTATGAAGCTAAAGCTTTCATCTTGATATGTTTTTATTATTTCTAAATTATCTTTTCTAATATCAATGATCTTGTTTTTAGTACCTATAGTATAAATTTCACCATTGTCATTTATAGACCATATGGCTTCATTTATTTGTTCCTGTTTTTTGAAGGATTCAAGTTCTGAGTCGTAAACATTTAAACCATTGTCAGTTCCAACTAACATTGTTTTATTATCAAATAATAGGCTTTGAATAAATGAACTAGAGAGACCAGAGTGATCATGTGCAAAAAAATGCTTAAATTCTTCACCGTCGAATCGATTTAATCCGTTCAAAGTACCAATCCAGATGTAACCATCATTATCTTCAATGACTGATGTGACTGTACTCTGAGATAGGCCTTCTGGGACGCCATAAGACTCAGTTTTTAAAGCGATTGGTAATTGTTGCGCTTCTGCGGTCGATAGGAAAATAGCTAGAAGAAAGAAAATTCTCAAGAGTGCTTTAGGCATAGTGTTTGTTCTTATTATCCGAGGATGCCATGAAACAATTGTGTTACATCACTTTTCCAGAAAGTGAGCGGTTTGTCAAAGTAGAGTCCGCAGAAAATCCTTTTAACAGCATGTAGATGCAGTAAAATTGTTCGGTGCTGAAGTGGTAGAACATGGGCTAGCCATGTTTTACATCAGGATTACGTCCAACACTGAAAGATACGACTATAGTTGGACTGATTTGTAGCGGTTCTGTTTGTTTACCTAACTTTGCTCACAAATGTGTGAGCAAAAGTGTTTTTTGTTTAGAAATTAAACTTTTCTGCCGTTTGCTTAAAAACTTTAAGATCCGTGATCATTTTGTCTGACATCAGCGCGGCTTGGGTTCTGTGTTGTTCACCTGTGCTAAATAACACTAAGCGATCGCTGTGCTTAGTACGCATTTTACGCATCATGAATTTGAGTAAATCAGTGCGGGTGAGCTTAGTGATTTCGTCTACGACGAGTTCTCTTTGGTTAAATTGATAATCTCTATTGCCGACACTGACCCAATAACGTTGACTGCGAGTTTTGAGGTTCGCGTCGTGCTCCATGATTTGATTAATCAGACCTACCTTTGTGCTTTCCCATTCTTCGTTGGTGATTTGCATCACTGCATAATTAAAGTCGGCAATAAACTCGTCGATGGCTTCTAATAAATGCAGGGGCCCAGTTGTGGGTGACTGAATATAGAAAATAAGTCCAGGATGACGATTGAGCGGCAGGTAACCTGTGCCTACCATATAGCCCAACTGTTTTTCAGTACGCAGCTCATGGAAGAAGGTGGACGACATAGTGTGATTCAGTAAGCTAAATAGCGCCATTTTTTCGGGTGTTGCCACGGCAGATTGGTAATACACAATAATTGCGCTATCTTGATGATCTATTGCGAGTTCTCTCAGTAACGTGCCTTGGCCTGTTAAATTCACTAATTCTCTGGTGGACTCGGCGCTCGGCGTCGAAACTAAGGATAAAATGTGCTCTAAACGTTTGCCGAGAGCTTGTGCTTCAGAGACTAGCCAATCCCCGTAGACTAACCCTTCAAGATAGATCTTTTCGTAGAAGGCGCGTACATGGTTATGTAAATCTTCTAGGCTAATATCTTCCAACATTTGAGCCATGCGTGCTGGTTCATAACTGCTTTTTTGCAGAGTAACAGTCAGGCTAGTAAATAATTGTGAAATCGGTTTAGCCTGTGTCTGATTCTGCCAACTGCGCAGTAGCTGAGATTTTATGAGGGCAAAGCGCTCTTCGGTAAAATTGCGCTCTCTGGCTTTATGGATTAATAGCGCTAATAACGTTTCTTGATTGCCGGTAAAGCCCGATAAATGCAGTGTAATTCCGCCTTGATGCGGATAAATGTTATAGCTTAATCCAGCAACTTCGGCCTGATATGTTGGCTCGGTGAGATAATCGAGTAGCATTTCAACATATAAGCGGGTGAGGGCGGCATGCCTTGGCGTTTTACTTGCCTGCTCTGAATCTAGCGATAAATACATGTGACCTTTTGGCACATTAAACTCATCATCTTTCTTATGCCAAATGCGGTATCCAGTTGATTCTGCAACTATCACTGGCACGTCAACATCGCTCTTATCCGGACGGGCAATCGAGTCGGCGACAATAAAAGGATTTGCAGCCGGTAGCTGTAATTCAGGGCGAATATTGTTCACTTGCCAACGAGCGAGGGACTGTGGCGCAATTGGGCGGACTTTGTACGGTGTGTGATACCAGTTAGCTTTACGATCGGTTTTAACCGATTGGGCGATAAGCTGCAGGCGCATATTCTGTGGCACCATGAGCTCAAGTAGCTCAATGGTTTCAGGGATATCCAGCCCATCCATCCGATAATCGCCAAAGACCAAGTCTTCGACCTCATAGTGATGCATATTGATGCTGAGATGGCTGGCTAAATCGAGGGATTTAACTTGCTCTTGATAACGAAACGCCATTTTGAGCAGGTTTGCACGCTCCAAATAACGCCATTCATCTAAGCCTTGGGTTTTGATAAGTTCAATATACTCAAAACAGCAGCTGATAATTTCATCGAGATTGCCTAGCCCTTTATCGGTTAACTGTAAACCGATACTGTAATCCTTGAAGTTATAACCATTTACACCGCCGCCCGCAGACAAGTTGTTCACTAATCCTTGTTCTTTCAGATACGACAACAGACTGCCATGACTCTCATTGCCTAAAATATGGCTGATATAAGTCAAAGGCTTACGTTTGTAGTAGTGATCAATTCCTGGGAAATTAAAACTGATGCTTAAGCGTTTTTGCTCCTTAAGCGGCACAATATCGATTTGCCTCAACAGTTCTTTTTCTGAAAATAGTGGTACTTGAGGATAGTTTTTCACTAAGTTCAAGTTTCGGATCCCACTAAAATAGTGGCAGGCTAAATCTTGTAATTCATCAAGGGAAAGCGGAGCGACTAAGCACAAGGTCATTAAGTTGGCGCTGTAATGGCTTTGATAGAAATCGAGTAATTCACTACGTACCTGTGCCTGTTCTCCGCCTAAGGTGACTAAGTTACCCACGGAAAATTTCGAAAATGGATGCCGTGGGTTGACTGTCTCTTTGAGTACTTGATAGGTCCGACGGATATCATCTTTTAGTTTTAAACTAAATTCAGATTCAATAGCTTGGCGTTCTCTATCGACTAAATCTAAATCAAATTTTGGGGCGATAAAAAATTGGCTGAATCTGTCTAAGGAGTCGGCAAACACTTCTTCATTGATGGTGAAAAAGAAGTTAGTGTGCTCTGTGCCCGTCCAAGCGTTATTGCTGCCGCCATGCTGATTAATAAAGGCGTGATACTCGCCTGAGTCTGGGAATTTCTCAGTACCTAGAAAGAGCATATGCTCTAAAAAGTGCGCCATGCCGGGTCTATCTGCGGGATCATCAAAATGACCCACGCCTACAGCCATAGATGCGGCAGCTTGGCTGGCATCTTGATCTTCAACCAATAACACCCGGAGTGCATTATCTAATACAAGATAACGATACTGGCGGTGATCATTTGGACTTTTATATATGGACTGAGAGGCTTGCAAAGAGACACTCCGGTAACGATAGCTTGTTATATATTGATAGTCTTAATGGTTTTTAGCAAATATCTCTTGTGTTTATCGACTAAAGATTAAGTCTTGTGAGGTTTGTTGAAACGGATTTTAGGGCTACAATTGGGATAAAACAAAAACAAGTTTGAGTCGCGAGAGAAGTATGCAGCTATTTTTGATGAGACATGGTGACGCCGGATTTAATGCTCAGTCTGATAGAGACAGAACACTGACCGATGTTGGAAGGCACCATACTGTGTTGATGAGCAACTGGCTAGCTCGCAGTGTGGCTGATTTCGATCTTGTTTTAGTTAGTCCTTACTTACGAGCACAGCAAACGTGGCAGGAACTGAGTCAGCATTTTCCTGAGCCGCGTAAGTGGTTAGTCGCCGATGATCTTGTGCCTTCTGGCGATCCCGCCAATGTAGCCGCCTTGGTTGTGGCTTATGCTGAGTTATACAAGGCGGATAAAGTACTCGTGATTGCTCACATGCCGTTACTGGGTTACTTAGTCAGTGAGTTAGTGGCTGGCGTTGAGCCGCCATTATTCGCGACGTCAGGCATTACGCTCATTGATAAACATGCCGAGCAAGCGTCGATTGTGTGGCAGCACGCCCCGCATAGTATTAGCTAATCTAGGTTTATATCTCTTTTACAAAACAAACGGCCCACATTAAATGGGCCGTTTTTTTCGCTAAATAGTAAATGTTAAAGCCTAAGCCGATAGCGAGCTAACGTCTATGCGGCTGCTCACCAATATCAATCAGCACTAATAACGCCGCATCCCCTCCCCATTCTTTAGGCGCCTGATGGAAAGCTTTCACCATAGGATGCTGCACTAACCACATGGGAACTTGTTGTTTCAATATGCCACTGCCATAACCATGCATAATGCAGCAGCACAGACTCTGTTGTTTGACGCAGGCTTGGATTAATGCTGCTAGCTCAAGTTTGGCTTCTGATTGGCGATAGCCGTGTAAATCCAGCAGCAAATCTGGCTGGTAATCGCCACGTCTGAGGCGTTTGAGTTCTAAACTGTCAACACCTTCTTCTAACCAACGCATTGGCCCTTGTACAGGCAGTAGTGGCTGATAAGTATCTGAGAAATAACTGTTAGCATGCAGTTGCTGCTCTTTCAGTTCTATTTCTTGTTTGGTTTTTAAGGGCATGCGAAAGTGTCGCTTATTTTGCGTGATGGGTTTAATTCCATCAATAAGCGCTGAGAACATCGCCAAGCCTTCTTTGTCGTCGTCTTTATTCATGGCGGGTATTCTATTGAATCCTATGGTTTCTGAATAGAGTTCAGTTACAATGTTTGCGAACAAACTAGCGGGAGCACGTTTTGGATAAGATCTTTGTAGATGAAGCTGTGACAGAATTACGTACTATTGGCGATATGTTACGTTGGGCCGTGAGCCGTTTTAACGATGCCAATGTGTATTATGGTCATGGTACTGATAATGCGTGGGATGAAGCCATCGCCTTAGTTTTCCATGCCTTACACTTACCCGAAGAAATCGGTCAGCAAGTGATTTTAAGTAACTTGACCAGCAGTGAAAAGCATAAAATTGTCGAGTTGATCATTCGTCGGGTGAGAGAACGCTTACCTGTGCCTTACTTGACCAACAAAGCGCGTTTTGCTGGGCTTGAATTTTACGTCGATGAGCGCGTGTTAGTGCCACGTTCACCGATTGCCGAAATGATCGCTAACCGTTTTAGCCCCTGGTTATATAACAAGCCAGTCACACGTATTTTAGATTTATGTACTGGCAGCGCTTGTATCGCGATTGCCTGTGCCTATGAATTTGAAGACGCCGAAGTTGATGCGCTGGATATCAGCGAGGATGCCTTAGATGTGGCGCAAATCAATATCGAAACCTTAGGTGTGATGGACAGAGTATTCCCGATGCAATCGGATCTGTTTTCGGCCATTCCAGAAGGGCCTCAGTATGATTTGATTGTTTCAAACCCACCTTATGTGGATGCCGAAGACATTGGCGACATGCCAGATGAATATCACCATGAGCCTGCCATCGGTTTAGCCTCAGGTCGCGACGGGTTAGATTTAACCAAACGCATACTGGCCAATGCCGCGCAATACCTAACACCAACGGGTTTGCTCGTAGTCGAAGTCGGTAATTCTATGGTGCATTTGATTGAGCAGTTTCCAGAAGTGCCATTCACTTGGATTAACTTTGAAAATGGCGGCGATGGTGTATTTGTATTGACCCGCGATCAACTGGTCGAAAATCAGTCAGTGTTCGGCATTTATCGCGACGCACAATAGCCTAAGATAGCAAATTAGGTTGAGACTTTTCCCGCTGCCAGTTAGGCTTGCAGCGGGAAAATAAATTGTCCAGTACTCGCTGGGCGCGGAGCGATGAACAAATAACCTAAGGTGTACAAAGCGGATGTCTGGAAACAGTATTGGTCAAAATTTTGTAGTGACGACGTTTGGTGAGAGTCACGGTGTTGCACTGGGTTGCATTATTGATGGTTGCCCTCCTGGGCTTGAATTAACCGAAGCCGATATGCAGCATGATCTTGACCGCCGTCGTCCTGGGACATCCCGATATACCACGGCACGCCGTGAGCCCGATGAAGTGCGGATTTTATCCGGCGTCTTCGAAGGTAAAACCACGGGCACCTCGATTGGACTCTTGATTGAAAATACCGATCAACGCAGTCAAGATTACTCTAATATCAAAGATTTATTTCGCCCTGGGCACGCCGATTATACCTACCAGCAAAAGTACGGTATGCGTGACTACCGCGGTGGTGGCCGCTCTTCAGCTCGTGAAACTGCGATGCGGGTTGCGGCGGGTGCTGTGGCTAAAAAGTATTTAAAGCAAGTTCACGGTATCGAGATCTACGGCTATATGTCGCAGTTGGGTCCTATTTGTGCGCAGACTATTGATCTTGACCAAATCGAGCAAAATGCCTTTTTCTTCCCCGATGCTAGCAAGCTGGAAGCGCTCGATGAATACATGCGTGAGCTGAAAAAATCCGGTGACTCGATTGGCGCGAAAATCTCCGTTATCGCGACAGGTGTGCCAGTGGGTTTAGGTGAGCCAGTATTTGATAGACTCGATGCCGATATCGCCCACGCGCTGATGGGTATTAATGCCGTCAAAGGTGTTGAGATTGGTGATGGTTTTGGTGTCGTGACGCAAAAGGGCTCCGAAGGGCGTGACTTAATGTCGCCGCAAGGCTTTGAATCTAATCATGCGGGCGGTGTACTCGGTGGGATTTCGTCGGGTCAGCCGATCATTGCCCATATTGCGTTAAAACCCACATCAAGCATCAGTGTGCCGGGCCAAAGTATGACGGCGCAGGGTGAAATGGCCGAAGTTGTCACTAAAGGTCGTCACGATCCCTGTGTTGGGATCCGCGCAGTACCGATTGCCGAAGCTATGCTTGCCATTGTGTTGATGGATCACTTGCTAAGACACAGAGCGCAAAATCAGGATGTGCGTAGTCATACGCCAGTGCTTGGTATGCGATAAGTCGCATGAAATAGCTGGTATGCGATAACGATACAATGAGTAGCATGAGATAAATGGAATGCGTTAATGTCAACTTCTTCTAGCACAAGCCGGCAATTGCGCTGGCTTTGTGCCTGCTATTTTTTCTTCTTTTCTATTCTCGGCACTATGGTCCCTTATCTTGGGGTCTTCTTCGAAAATCGCGGTTTTAATCCTCAAGAAATTGGCTTTTTACTCGCCATCCTGATGGCGACGCGCATTGTTGCGCCGAATGTGTGGGCTAAAGTGGCTGACCGTACTGGGATGCGCGCCGAGCTGATCAAAATGGGCGCGGGAGCCGCCGCGCTGGCGTATTTGAGTTTCTTCTACCATGGTGGTTTTGTGTATATGGCGCTGAGTTTGGCTCTCTATACTTTCTTTTGGAATGCGATCCTCGCCCAGCTTGAGGTGATCACCTTAGAAACCTTAGGCGAGAATGCCAGCCGCTACGGTCAAATTCGCAGTTGGGGCAGTGTCGGTTATATTTGTCTTGTTGTCGGTGCGGGCTTTGCCATTGGTCAGTGGGGCACAGAAGTGCTGCCTTATATTGGTTTGTCATTATTTATTGGCATGTTAGCCAGTGCGTTGCCATTACCTGCAAATCGTTTAGTGCGTGACACCAGTCAAGTGCGGCCGCCATTGCAATGGAATCGGGCGATTATTTGGTTCTTAGTCTCGGCCATGTTGCTGCAAATGAGCGCGGGACCTTTCTACGGCTTCTTCGTCTTATATTTAAAGCAAGCAGGTTACTCCGAATCCTCGGCGGGCATATTTGTCGCCCTTGGCGCTATGGCCGAGATCGTGATGTTTATGTTCGCGCCGCGTTTACTCGGCCGCTATGGCGTGAATACCTTATTGATTGCCAGCATCGGCATGACTTGTCTACGTTGGTTATTGGTTGCTTTTGGGGTAGATAGTGTGTTGTGGCTTGGTTTTAGCCAATTATTACATGCCTTTACCTTTGGCTTAACCCATGCGGCATCGATTCAATTTGTGCATAAACATTTCGATGCGAGTCACAGAAGCCAAGGTCAAGCCCTATACGCCAGTTTAAGTTTTGGGGTTGGCGGCGCGCTCGGTACTTGGATTTGCGGCTATATTTGGGGCGATGGTAGTGGGGCGGTTTGGTCTTGGGTATTTGCCGCAGTATGCGCCTTTGCCGCTATGCTGGCGGTATTCTTTATCCCTAAGGATAAACCGAGTGTTGCAGCCCATACGGCCTAGTCATATCCATTAAGATAAAAATATAAAAAATCAAAAGATTGCGTTAAGTGAGGTAAAGGGTGATTCGGTTTCGTTTAGGGTTAGTTGTCAATCCGTTGGCTGGCTTAGGTGGCAGTGTTGGTCTTAAGGGCAGCGATGGCGTTGCCGAAGAAGCGCTCGCCTTAGGCGCTGAACCCAAAGCCGCCTTGCGTATGATGCAGGTCCTCGAGGTTATCCGTGATTATAGTGATGACATTGAAGTCATTACCGCTTCAGGCATCATGGGTGAAGACGCCGCTAAAACACTGGGTTTTACCACGCGAGTGGTGTATCAAACTCCGGATAAAACCCAGGCGCTGGATACGCAGGCCGTTGTGCGTGCGCTGCTGGATGAACCGCTGGATTTACTGCTTTTTGCCGGTGGTGATGGCACGGCCCGCGATGTTTACTCTGTATTTGAACAAGCCACTATCGACGACAAACTCCCTGTGCTCGGCGTGCCTGCTGGGGTGAAAATTCATTCCGGCGTTTACGGTATTACGCCCCATGCGTCTGGCATGGTGGTCAAGATGTTACTCGATGGCGAACTTGTCAGTTTGATGTCCGCCGATGTGATGGATATTGACGAAGTGGCTTTTCGCCAAGGTACAGTGCGCGCTAAACGATTTGGTGAGCTCTTAGTGCCCGCCGAGCCGCGTTATGTGCAAGCGGTGAAGATGGGCGGCAAGGAAGTCGATGAACTCGTGCTGGCCGATATCGCCGCCGATGTGATCAATCAAATGGAAGATGAACTGTACATCATGGGCTCTGGCAGTACGGTTGCCTTTGTTATGGAAGAGTTAGGCCTCGATAATACCCTGCTCGGTGTTGATCTTATTCAAAATAAAAACCTTGTTGGCAGTGACTTAACCGCGAATAAATTACTCGAACTGACCCAAGATAAGCCGACTAAGTTGGTGATTACCTTAATTGGTGGCCAAGGCCATATCTTAGGGCGCGGTAATCAACAGTTGTCACCCGAGCTCATTCGGCGCATTGGAAAAGACAATATTATTATCCTTGCCACAAAAACTAAGCTAAAAGCACTTGATGGACGACCACTAATTGTGGATAGTGGCGACCCTAAATTAGATAGCGAGCTTGGCGGCTACTATAAAGTGACGACGGGCTACCATGATTACGTCATGTATCAGGTGGCCAATCCAGATTTATTGGTCGCAGCAGATGTGTCGGCCAATCCAGTATTAATGGAGAGTTAGACCCATGTTAGAGCATTACGAAGACGCATTAGAACAGTGGATCGCCAGCGTTGTTAGTCATGGTGATGACGATGCTTTGTTTGCCTGTGGCTACTTACAGGGCCATGTGGCCGTAGTGTTATCCCAATTGGAAGCACAGGGTGAAACCGACCTCGATGCCCTTATGTTGAAAATGACCGACTGTCTAGCACTCGCGCGCCAAGAATTAAATGATGCCGATTATGCCTTGGTTGAACAGGCATGGGCACAGCTGCAGGCAAAGATTATAGGCGAATTGGATGTTGCCTAGCTCCCAGCCGATGACTGACAACGAGCACGTGACTAATACCGAAGTAACGAGTGTAGAAATGCCTAGTGCTGAATTAGCCTGTGTGCAAACGCTCAATGCTAGCGCGGTATTTATCGGTTTAGTGAATCCTAAAACGCCCGTTAACGTCGGTGGCATTATGCGCGCATCGGGTTGCTATGGCGTCGATGGCGTCTTTTATACCGGCAGGCGCTACGAGTTAGCCGCGCGTTCGGGTGCTGTGCAATACCATGTCGATACTAAAGATGCTGGCGAGCGTATTCCGCTCACTGGCGTCACTTCATTGTTAGCCGCGATTCCGGCGGACACTCAGCTTATCTGTGTCGATTTGGTGGTGGGCGCAACGCCACTGCCGGATTTTGTCCATCCCGCAAAAGCCTTTTATGTGTTTGGTCCTGAAGATGGCACCATTGGCCAAGAGATTATCGATAAAGCCGATGCTGTAGTGTATGTGCCTACGGTCGGTTGTATGAATCTTGCTGCTTCGGTCAATGTGCTGTTATACGACAGATTGGCTAAATCCCACCGTGAGGCTGTAAGCCTGACATCGAGCCTAGCATCTGGTCTACCTTCGAACTTAAGCGGCGATGCACTCATCCGTCAGAGTCGTGATAACAACAATCGTACTCGGGTGAAAGTGGCGAGAGAATCGAGAAAGCCCCGACATATTGAGGCTAGTTGTGTAGAGCCTAGCAGTCTTGAACCTAGCAACAGTGATAACACTATGGTTGTTACTGCCGCTTAAGTGGTTTACAGAAAATAATAAAAAAGGGATTAAGCCTTGGCTTAATCCTTTTTTATTTGTACAGGCGATGGCAAAGCTAGAGGGATTTTCCCTTGAGTAACTTTCGCAGCCACATACGATTAGGGTTGAGTTTACACAGGGTTTCTTTATCGAGCGGTATTGGTTCGCCGCAAAGCTGCGCCGCGAGACATTCGGCGGCCAGTGGCCCAGAACTTAACCCCCGTGAGCCTAACCCGCCAAGAATATACAGCCCTTGATGCACGGGTGCTGGCGTGGTTTGCCAGTAGCGGCGACTTTCTTTCGTGAGTTGATGCTCTGCATAATCCTTAATAATTTGCGCCACATCGGGCGCGCAGCCCATCATAGGGAAATGATCCCGCGTGACCATACGCACGCCAACACGGGCATTGTTGCCACTCATGTCGATATCTTCAAGCCAAGACTGATTAGGATAACTCTCGTGCATTTTGGCGAGGTTTTCTTGCTGCTCCAGCGGGCAAAAATCTAAATGCTTAGGTTCTTTAACGTAACTCGCGCCAAGGCAGTGGAGTCCTTCGTGACTCGGGGTCAAATAACCGTTTGCGCACAGCACTGTCGCGAGTTGACTCAATTGAAATTGAGCGGGTACATGGCTGACTTGGCCGCGAAAAGGGCTAATTTGTAATTTGTTGCTGGCATCAAATTGCGTGAGCGCTGCGCCATTGGCGAGCACAAGTTGTGCAAAGGGGCCAAAGCGATGCTTCGCGGTGATTAAATACCAACCTTCACTTTGATACTCAATTTCAAGGATCTCAGTCTCCAAATGGAGTTTGACCTCAGAAAGCAGCTGCGCTTTTTGTAGTGCGGCTTCGGCATATTCGTAGGGACAAACCCAGCCAGCCAGCGGATAGAAAAAGCCTGATTTGTCGATATTAATGTTCGCAAGAGAATTGGCCAGTTTCGCATCGACTCGATAGGCAATTTCACTTGGCCAGTTCTGGCTTTGAATAATTTTATCGAGTCGTAATTGGCTGCGTTCATCGTGGGCAGTTTGCAATACCCCGCAAAAATCATGGGAAATCGGCGTTTGATTTGGGGCGGGGACAGATGTCAGCGCCTGTACTCGACGGCGGCTAAATAAAAATGCCTGCTGGAAGAAGCGGCTTAATTCATCATTTTCCGGTGTCAGCAGCGGATAAATCGCTCCTTGGCGGTTGCCCGAAGCGCCTTGGCCAAGCTTGGCATCTTTACAAAAGAGCTGCGTACTTTGGCCGCGTTCCGCCAAAGACAGTGCCAAATGCGCCGAGGCTAACCCGCCGCCTATGATGGCAATCGAGCTGGGCGCGTCCGAGGGTAAGATTGCAGCCATAGGATTAAAGGCATAGGCTTTAGCGTCTTGCTGGCGTAAGACGTGGCGCTCGTGTAACAAAATGGCATCAGGCTGAGGGTTTGTCTGTATTTCAGCGCAGGTAAAATCCCTCACCTCAAAGCCACAGGCTTGGAAACGGCTCACAGGTGTTTCGCTTAATCCGCTTGATTCGTTTAATCCAATAGTTGCAACAGTGGCGCCATCGTCACTGAGTTTTGCCATCTGCCAATGGATCTGCTGATTTAACCCATTTTGTAGATGGGGCAATACCAGCCAGTGCTGAACGGGGTGAAGCGGAGAATGGATGAGTGAGCTGAGCTGGGATTGAATATCACCAAAGTGCAGGTCGATTGTGATACGACCGTCATCAAAAATTAATCTCTGACAACCTATAATAGCCGTCGGCTCTGTATGAAGTAAGCGTTGGGCAAGTGGCTCAAGTTCAGGCACTTTGGTTAAACAGGCGGATTGATCCCAAAGTAATTTAAGTTCGTACGCATTAATCGGATTGGGTTCGAATACGTTAAGGAGTAATCGTTGGTTAGGATTTGTCTGAGTGCGCCACCAAGATAAGAGTTCAAGCCCGTTGCCTAAACCTATTTGCCCTAATACTAAGAGTTTTTGCTGTGAATGAGCCTCAAATACCCGCTGCTGATAAATGCTCAACTTGCTGAGATAGTGTGCATCAGTGTGAGCTGTTGCGGGATAAAGGTTGATTAATTGCGGGTAATCGCGCTTAATTTGGCAAGGTTTATTGGGCTCTGCAGTCAAAGAAATTTACTCTCGGTCTCATAATTGGCATTATTTTACTCGCCTTTATGGAAAGCTGACCACTTAATTGAGTCAAAACAGATACTATTGGCTCAGCGAAAAGTAGGTACTGACATGTACACAATGGATAGCAATAAAATGAAAAGAGTCGTGATCACCGGAATGGGTGTTGTTTCAAGTATCGGTAATAACAAGCAAGAAGTGACCGAGTCACTGAAAGCGGGCCGCAGTGGTATTACGCATTCAGCTCAGTTTGAAGAGATGCAATTACGTAGCCATGTATGGGGTGACATCAAGTTAAACCCTGCTGAGCATATCGATCGTAAGGCATTGCGTTTTATGGGTGATGCGGCAGCTTATGCTTACATTGCTATGCAAGAAGCGGTTGCCGATGCCAATTTAACTGAAGAGCAATATTCAGATCCGCGCGTAGGTTTGATTGTGGGTACAGGCGGCGCATCATCGTCTAACCAAGTACAATCTGCCGATACATTGCGTGAAAAAGGCGTTAAACGCGTAGGTCCGTATATTGTGCCTCGCATCATGTCGAGCACGGCCAGCGCTTGTTTAGCCACGCCATTTAAAATTAAAGGCATGAACTATTCTATCAGTTCAGCCTGTGCAACTAGCGCCCACTGTATTGGTCATGCCGTTGAACTTATCCAAATGGGTAAGCAAGACATGGTGTTTGCCGGTGGTGCTGAAGAAGTGGATTGGACACTGACCATGGGCTTCGACGCTATGGGTGCACTGTCAACTAAGTACAATGCCACACCCGAAAAAGCCTCTCGTACCTATGATGCAGACCGTGATGGTTTTGTTATCTCTGGCGGCGGGGGTATTTTAGTGGTTGAAGAGTTAGAGCATGCTCTGGCTCGCGGCGCAAAAATTTACGCTGAAGTGATTGGTTATGGCGCGTCTTCAGACGGTTATGACATGGTGGCGCCATCGGGTGAAGGCGCTGTGCGTTGTATGCAAATGGCGATGATGGATGTCGATACCCCAATCGATTACATCAATACTCACGGCACTTCAACGCCAGTGGGCGACGTGCGTGAATTAGAAGCGCTACGTGAAGTTTTCAAAGACAAGTGCCCACCGATTGCATCGACTAAGTCTATGACAGGTCATGCATTAGGCGCCGCAGGCGTACATGAAGCGATTTACAGCTTAATCATGATGGAAAACAGCTTTATTGCTCCAAGCATCAATATCGAAAATCTGGACGAAGCGGCGAAAGATATGCCTATCGTGCGTGAATATCGCGATGCTGAGCTGAATACAGTCATGAGTAACAGCTTTGGTTTTGGCGGTACAAACGCCACGCTAGTGATGCGTAAATTCAAATAAGTTTGTTTATCAAACGTGATAGAAGGGAAGCTTAGGCTTCCCTTTTTTATGGGCGTTTTTTGTAAACCTGTTGCATCGACAAGGATTTATCCCATTAGTCTTGTTAGAATACCGAGCATCTTGATGCCTTCCATTCCCACTTTTTTAGATCAGGTGCCCATGAAGATTTTAGTCGATGAAAATATGCCCTATGTTGAACCGCTATTTGGCGATCTCGGGGAAATTATTCCTGTTAATGGCCGCACGTTAACCGCAGCGCAAGTGCGCGATGCCGATGTGTTATTAGTGCGCTCAGTCACCAAAGTGAATGCCGAGTTGCTCTCGGACAATCATCAACTGAAGTTTGTCGGCAGTGCCACTATAGGCACAGATCATGTGGATTTAGCCTACCTTGCCGAGCGTAATATCCCCTTCTCTAATGCGCCAGGTTGCAATGCGACTGCGGTTGGGGAATTTGCTTTTATCGCTATGCTGGAGCTAGCACAGCGGTTTGATTCGCCGCTTAAGGGCAAGGTCGTCGGCATAGTGGGCGCGGGCAATACCGGTACTGCAACAGCAAAATGTTTGCAAGCCTACGGTATTAGCGTGTTGCTTAATGATCCCATCAAAGAGAAACAGGGCGATCCGCGCAGTTTTGTGAGCTTAGAAACCATCATGGCGCAGGCCGATATCATCAGTTTGCATGTGCCCATCACGCGCACGGGCGAGCATAAAACCAAACATTTGTTCGATGAGGTGCGCTTAAAGGCGCTCAAACCCAATACATGGTTAGTTAATTGCTGTCGTGGTGATGTGATAGATAACAAAGCACTTGTCAGAGTTAAACGCCAGCGTGATGATCTTAAATTAGTGCTCGATGTGTGGGAAGGCGAGCCAACACCGATGCCTGAACTCGTACCACTGGCTGAATTTGCCACGCCGCATATTGCAGGTTACAGCTTAGAAGGTAAGGCGCGCGGCACTTTTATGCTCTATCAAAAGCTGTGTCAGTTACTTAATATTGCTGCCGATAAAAGTCTGCTGGATCTCTTGCCAAGCTTTAATATTAAGGCGGTCGAACTTGCGACTGCGCCGAATGAAAAAGCGTTATTACAGCTCGCGCGTTTTGTCTATGATTTGCGCGATGATGACAAGATGTTCAGAAATACATTCTTAAATGAGAATGGCTTCGACACTATGAGAAAAAATCACCAACATAGACGCGAATTTAGTGCATTGGCGCTGGCTTATGACGGTCAATCTGAGGTAGATTGGTTGTCCAATTTAGGTTTTTCAGGAGTCGGTCAGTAGCTATGTCACAGGAATTTAATGTTGTCGTTTTAGGTGCATCGGGCGCAGTGGGTCAAACTATGATAGAGATCCTCGAAGAGCGTAATTTCCCGGTTGCCAATTTGTACCCTTTAGCCAGTAGCCGCAGCGCCGGTGAAACGGTCAGCTTTCATGGCAAACAAATTACCATTCTCGACGTAGAAACCTTCGATTGGACCCAAGCTCAAATTGGTTTCTTTTCTGCAGGTGGTGATGTTTCCGCCAAATGGGCACCGATTGCCGCTGAAGCAGGCTGTGTTGTGATTGATAACACCTCTCACTTTAGATACGACATCGATATTCCTTTGGTTGTACCTGAAGTGAATCCGCATGCTATCGCTGATTTCCGCAATCGCAATATCATTGCTAACCCAAATTGCTCAACGATTCAAATGCTGGTGGCACTTAAGCCTATTTATGATGCCTATGGTATCAGCCGCATTAATGTGGCAACGTACCAGTCAGTATCGGGCACAGGTAAAAAAGCCATTGAAGAATTAGCGCATCAGTGCACTAAATTACTGCAAGGTTTACCTGCTGACGCTGAAGTCTATCCAAAACAAATTGCTTTTAACGTATTGCCACAAATCGATAAATTTATGGATAACGGTTATACCAAAGAAGAAATGAAAATGGTCTGGGAAACCCAGAAGATTTTCGGTGACGATGAGATTTTAGTGAATGCGACTGCCGTACGTGTCCCTGTATTTTATGGTCACTCAGAAGCCATTAATATCGAAACTCGTCAGCCTGTTGATGCCGAAGACGTTAAAGCTTTACTGCGTAATGCCGAAGGAGTGGTATTGTTTGAATCCGATGATGATTATCCAACAGCAGTGACAGATGCCGCAGGAACCGATCCGGTTTATGTGGGTCGCATTCGTAAGGATATTTCTCATTCTCACGGGATTAACTTGTGGGTTGTGTCAGACAATATTCGTAAAGGCGCAGCCTTGAACAGTGTGCAAATTGCCGAGATCTTAGTGAGAGATTATTACTAAGCATTAGATTGCATTTAATGCCCATTGAAAAGCCTGCTGTCAGCAGGCTTTTTTTGTTTTACAATTGTGAACAGTAGCAGGGCGGGGATTTCTGGTTTATAGTAATCTCAATAAATACAATTGCCTAAAGCCTGTTATCAGTGAGATAACTTTATAGCGCTTCAAAGGGAAGGATTGATGAAATTTCGCACTTCGTATCTTGTGGGTCTAATGGCCACTGTTTTAGCTGTTTCTTCTACCGCTTATTTTATTGATCCCGCCGTTGCTGCAGATACACCAAGATTAAAACCCTTAAAAATCATGGGGCCAGACGGACAGATCCGTCAAGTTAACCATCAATATGGTCCAACGACATCTAAAGACACTTTTTGGAGCATAGCGCAAAAAGTCCGTCCTGATGCCAGTGTAAGCGTCTATCAGGTGATGGCCGCCTTATACGATGCTAACCCTCATGCGTTTAACTCTGCCAGTTATAATAGTTTAGAACGCGGTATGATCCTGCTCATTCCGTCTAAAGAAGTCATGCTGTCGATCCCCAATCGTATGGCGATAGCCAGAGCAGAGCAAAGTGATAGACAATCTCGGGCTCCGGCGAAAGCAACGTCTAAACCGCCAGCTAAGGTGACGACAGCGAAAGCGCCAGTCACGGCTCCTGCGGTGATTGTTGAAACGAAAGTGACACCACCTAAAGCGGTTGTTGAAACACCTGTTCCAGAAAAGCCCAAGATGCTGAGTTCAGATGTGACGGCGCGGTTAGAAGCGGCAGAAAGCAAAAATCTGTCATTAACCGATGAATTAGCCCGCACGCAAGATCAACTGTCAGTTCGCACTTCAGATGTTGAAGCGCTAAAAGTTAAAGTTGAAGAATTAAATCAACGGATTGCGGTGCTGGAAGAAACGCTTCAAGCCAGCAAACTACAAAACCAAGCCTTGAAAGCCGAAGTTGAAGCTGCGCAAGTGCCAGAGACGACAGCTGTTGAAGCTGAAGTAGAGGCAGAGGCACCTATTGAGCCCGATGACTTGTGGCGCAATATCCTTAACAGTCCTGTGTTATTGATTGCCGCGGCTGTGATCCCTGCCTTGTTCTTACTGCTTGCTGTGTTCTGGTTCCTGCGCCGTAAACGCAATAAAGAACGTCGTGAAATGCAGACACAAGAAGCGGTTATGGCCGCCGGTGCCGCTGGGATTGCGGGTACCGCCATCATGGACATGGATGATGACGATTTAGACGATATGGCGGTACATTTAGATTCTGACCATGCGGACTCCATCGATAGTCTTCTTGATATGGGCAGTGTCGATTTACAACCTGAGCAAGATTTGACTGACTCCCACGATCAGATGGATATGGCGTCAGAGATGTTTGTCGATCCCGGTACGACTGCCGAACCTGAAGCCGAGGATGAAGGACAGTCCCTCGATGATCTGTGGGCCGAAGCCATGGGCGATCAGGAAGAGGATATTGTTGAGGAGAAACCTAAATCTGGCAATATTCTTGAGGAAGCCGATCTTGATGCACTATTAGCGGGCCTAGGTTCTGACGACAGCACTTCTGGCGACAGCACCGAAGCCGAAGAGGATTTAAGTGAATTAGAGCGTAACTTTGCGAGCGATTTAGCTCAAGAAGATGACAGTAATGATATTACTTCTGAGCTGAATGATGTTGAAGTCGCAGACACTAAACCTGCCGATGAAGCCATCGCGGATGACGATGATCTTGATGCATTACTTGCCGAGTTTAGTGTTCCTGCTGAAGATACTGAGATTGCACAAGCGCCTGCACCAGACATTGTTGCGTCTGATGATGAAGATCTCAGTGCTGCCATCGCGGCAGAACTCGGTGATGAGCTAGATGATGAACTTGGCGGAGAAGACATTGATGATATCGATGCCTTATTAGCTGATTTCGATAAACCTGCAGAACCTGAAGTCGAGCCTGATCTTGGCGCTGAAATTGCTGCTGAACTAGATGCGGAGCTTAATGAACTGGGCGTAGAAGACACCGATGACATCGATGCCCTATTAGCAGATTTTGATAAACCAGTAGAACCTGAAGTTGAACCTGATCTCGGCGCTGAAATTGCCGCTGAATTAGACACTGAGCTTAATGAACTGGGCGTAGAAGATACCGACGACATTGATGCCCTGTTAGCCGATTTCGATAAACCTGCAGAACCTGAAGTTGAACCCGACCTCGGCGCTGAAATTGCCGCTGAGTTAGACGATGAGCTTGATGAGCTGGGTGTGGAAGATACCGACGATATTGATGCTCTGTTAGCGGATTTTGATAAACCGACGCCAGCGGCTGAACCTGAAGTCGAGCCCGATATTCGTGCTGAAATTGCCGCTGAGTTAGACGATGAGCTTAATGAATTAGGCGTAGAAGAATCCGATGATATTGATTTACTACTGGCGAGTTTTGATGCTGAGCCTGAACTCAAAGTCGATACAGAAGATGATGATATCAGTGCAGAAATTGCCGCAGAATTAGAAGCTTCGTTACCGGAAGACATAAAAGGTGAAGCGTCAGGTGATGATTTAGATGCACTCTTAGCTGAGTTTGATGTGCCGGAGCAATTGGATGCCGATGAAGATGAATTCGACTTCGATATGGAAACGGCGCAGCTCGATTCAGAAGACAATTCAGTTGACGAAGATAATTTACTTAAAGGCATAGGTGCGGCTCACTCTATCGACGGCACCGATGATACTTTTACATTAGTCGAGGAACTGAGTGACGATAACGACACTGATGTATTAGCGACGGCCGCAGTCACTTTGGCTGCTGCTGCAGCCGCGGCCAGTGTTAAAGAAAAAGAATCTTCTTTCTTTAATGATTTAAAAGCCAATAAGAGCAAAGATCCCCATGTGCTCGATTGGGACTCAGAGCTAGATTTTGCGCCTAAGGCTAAGCCTGCTGCAACGCAAGCAGATGTAACGGCTAATGATGTTGAGCCTAACAAAGATGCCACAGCGCTCGATTATGCTTCTCAAGAGAAGCCCATTAAGGCTACGCGTAACGATATTGATTTTAGTGAAGATTTTAAACTTGATATCAAAGAAGACGCGGATGATTTGGACCTTGAGCAAGGGCTAGACTTAAGTGACGATAATGTGCTCGCCGCTTTTACAGCCAATACAGATTATGACGATGAAGATGTGTTGACGTCGGAAGACAGTTTCTCTCTGGTCGATGATCATAATCTTACCGTCGATGAAGCCTTGGCTGCACTCGATGCCCAGGAGTCACGAAAAGCGCAGAAAAAGTTTGTTCCTGACCATGATTTAACCAGTTTTCAAAATGAAAACGGTTTTATCGACATCGACAAGTTGCTGAATGATGCCGATGAAGAGGGCGCAGATACCGATTTGTATTCGGAAGTTGACGTTGAGATGAGTGATGTCGGTGCCTTAATCGGTGATGCCGCGATGATCGATGTTGATGATGAAGAAAACTCAGTCAACGCTAAGCTGGATTTAGCGCGTGCTTATATCGAAATTGACGACAGCGACAGTGCGAAAGCCCTGCTCAAAGAAGTGCAAATTGACGGTAACGAGCGCCAGCAAGATGAAGCTGGACGTTTGCTCAAAGAGATTAGTTAATCCCGGTTGAGAGTGTTTCAATCTAACGGCGCCTTCAGCGCCGTTTTTTTTATGGGCTGCTGTGATAAAATGCGCCGCTAAATCAATTGTGAGGATAAGTGGATGCGGATTGCATTAGGTATTGAATATGACGGTAATGGTTATTTTGGCTGGCAACGTCAGGCCGAAGTCGATTCAGTACAAGGGCAATTAGAACGGGCGTTATCGATAGTGGCCAATGAGCCTATCGGCGTCTTCTGCGCTGGCCGTACCGATGCGGGCGTGCATGCCACAGGCCAAGTGGTCCATTTTGAAACCAATGCCATTCGTAATGAAGGCGCATGGACCTTAGGGGTGAATGCTAATTTGCCCGACAATATTGCCGTTCGTTGGGTCAAAGAAGTCGACGACAGTTTCCATGCGCGCTTTTCGGCCACCGCCAGACGCTACCGCTATGTGATTTATAATCACACTTTTCGCCCTGGGATTTTACGCCATGGTGTAAGCCATTATCACGGCAATATCGATGCTGACAAAATGCACCAAGCGGCACAGGCACTCTTGGGTGAGCAGGATTTTACCAGCTTTCGCGCTGTCCAGTGTCAGTCGAAAACACCGTTTCGTAATGTGCATTGCGTTAATGTCACGCGCCAAGGTATGTATGTGATTGTTGATATCGCTGCGAATGCTTTCTTGCATCACATGGTGCGCAATATTGTCGGTTCATTGTTAGAAATCGGTCTAGGTAATCAGCCACTGACTTGGATGGGCGATTTGCTCGCGTTAAAAGACAGAAACCAAGCCGCAGCCACGGCTAAACCCCATGGACTCTATTTAGTTGATGTGACTTATCCAGAACAATATCAATTACCTAAGCTCGCCCTTGGGCCATTATTCATGTTGGATTGAAAAGATCTTATTTGAGAGATAATCGAATACGAGGATATACGGACATGCTTACAGTACCAGCGTCAAATGCAGCATTGGAACAGTGGTTGGATTATTTGCTATCTATACATCCAATCGAAATCGATATGGGGTTAACCCGTGTCTCTAAGGTCGCGCAAACCCTGGGTCTTTTGGATTTAGGTCAAACCAAGATAGTGACAGTGGCGGGGACGAACGGCAAAGGCACCACCTGCGCCATGCTCGAAAATATTCTGCGCTTATCGGGTTTGACGGTGGGCGTATACAGTTCGCCACACATGCTGAAGTACAACGAGCGAGTGCGTATCAATGGTAGCGATGTCAGTGATAGCGATTTTGTTACGGCATTTGAGCAAATTGAAGCCGCGCGCGGCGATATTTCTCTGACCTTTTTTGAGTACGCTACGCTTGCATGCTTGATACTCTTTAAAGCCGCTCAGCTTGATGTGGTTATCTTAGAAGTCGGTTTAGGTGGACGGTTAGATGCCACCAATATTATCGATGCCGACATTAGCGTACTGACGTCGGTCGATTTAGACCATGAAAGTTATCTCGGTAATACCCGTGAGCTTGTGGGCCGTGAAAAGGCGGGCATTTTCCGCCGTGGTAAACCTGCCATTGTAGGTGAACCCAACTTGCCACACACTGTCAATGATGTCGCCAATGAGGTTGGCGCCATCTTGTATCGCGTCGGTAACGAATTCAGTTATCAAGCCCATGGCAATCTGTGGGATTTTCAAGGTCAAGTGCTCAAACTGCACGATTTAGCGTTACCAACTTTGCCATTACCTAATGCGGCGACTGTATTGGCAGTGATTGAACAGGGCTGGCCGGATATCACGCCTTCAATTATTGCTGAGGGTATTAGCACGGCTCGGTTAACGGGTCGATTAGAGCGGGTGAGTGAGAAGCCGTTAGTGTTACTCGATGTTGCCCATAATCCCCATGCGGCGCGGTTTTTGGTACAACAGTTAGCGCCAATCGTTGTGGATAAGCGCGTGTTCGCCCTTTGCGGCATGTTGAAGGATAAAGATATCGCAGGTGTGTTGCCTGTGATCAACCCTCTGATCGACACTTGGTATTTGGTCAGTCTGCACGGTGAGCGTGGCGCGAGTTCGGCCATGCTACGCAAAACATTAGCCACTGAGGCTGTTGCATTTGAGTTTGAGGACATATCTGAGGCTTGGTCTGCATTAAAAGCGCAAATTAACCCAGATGATGTGGTAATTGTGTTTGGCTCCTTTTACACTGTGGCAGGTTTTAAGTCTCAATTTATGCAGGAAGTCAGTTTTGTCTAGCCAGTTTCATAATCGTTTAGTCGGCACTGTGGTGCTGGTTGCGCTTGGGGTAATTTTTTTGCCGGATATTTTGGATGGAAAAAAAGATCGCCAAGAAGAGCAGTTTTCCGAAATTCCTTTGCGCCCGACCGTGATTGAGCAGCAAAAAGCCGACGATGATATGTTTGAAGTCTTGTCGGCCGAGGATGCTGCTGCGCTGAATGGGACTGAGGTCGCCTTAGCCGAAATGCCAGTTAATGCTGACAATGAAAAGTCTGCCGTTGCGCCAGTAATCGAAGTCGCAAAGCAAGATGTTAAGAAAGACGTTAAGCCTGATGTTAAAAATGCAGAGCCTAAGCCTAAGCCTGAAACGAAACCTGAAGCTAAAAAAGAGCCGCCTAAAGCCACTGTAAAAACTGAGCCGGCTAAAAAAGCGGACGCTAAAGCGACTACTGTGGCTAAGGCTGAAAAGCCGAAAGCAGAAACGTCCAAAGCCAGTGCAGCCAAAGAGGATGCCGTTAAAGTGGTCAGCCGTGACAGCTTGAAAAGTGGCTTTACCTTGCAGCTTGGCAGTTTTAACAACGCAACGAATGTTAAAGCCTTGGTTGCACAGCTGCGTAAGAGTGGTTTTAAAGCGTACACTATTCCTGAAAACCCTAAAGATGGCGTATTAACCAAAGTGTTTGTCGGACCCGATGTGTCTGAGGCAAAGCTGAAGAAAGTACAAGTTGAGGTGGAAAACCTTACACGTCTCAAGGGCTGGATTGTTCCTTTTAATCCCTTAGAATCTTAATGGTGATACAACACACGAGACTGAAAATGATTTATTTACCTCACTAGGGGTGAGAATCGTTTCAGTCTCTGGTAGAATCGCGCCGTCTTAAAGCCCATGTCGGAAAGCCATCTCAATGGTTTGGATTGATTACGCTATCATATTCGTCATCGGATTATCGACTCTCATCAGTCTGATCCGTGGATTTGCCAAAGAAGCCATGTCCTTAGTGGTATGGTTTGCGGCTTTCTTTGTTGCCAGCCAATTTTACCAAGATCTTGCCGTTCACTTAACACAAATGAACGATGAGATGCTGCGTAATGGCGTTTCTATTGCCATCCTCTTTATTACCACTTTGGTACTCGGTGCCTTAGTTAACTATATTCTCGGACAACTTGTTGTCAAAACCGGATTATCTGGCACAGACAGGCTTTTGGGCTTGTGCTTCGGTGCTATTCGAGGCGCGCTTATTGTTAGCGCCTTGTTGTTTTTCATGGATGCTTTTACAGGCTCTCCCAACTCCCAATGGTGGAAAGATTCTGTGCTAGTACCCGAATTTGGCGTTGTTATTCAATGGTTTTTTGACTATTTGGAAAATACCTCCAGCTTTGTACCCAAACTATAAGAAAGAAAATAAAATAATCCTAAGTGATAGAACATCTTACAATGAGGAAGCTTACCCATGTGTGGTATCGTCGGAATAGTTGGCCAATCATCGGTTAATCAGACCATTTATGATGCACTGACAGTGTTGCAGCACAGAGGTCAGGATGCGGCAGGTATTGTGACCATTGATCGTGGTGCTTTCAGACTACGTAAAGCCAATGGTTTGGTTAAAGACGTTTTTGAAGTCAAACATATGCAACGCCTACAAGGTAATGCGGGTATTGGCCATGTGCGTTATCCAACTGCGGGCAGTTCAAGCGCATCTGAAGCGCAGCCTTTCTATGTTAACTCGCCATTTGGGATCTCATTAGCCCATAACGGTAATTTAACCAACACAGTCGAATTAGCCGAAGGGCTGATCAAAAAACGTCGTCATGTGAACACCACTTCGGATTCTGAAGTCTTGTTAAACCTGCTCGCCGACGAACTGCAAAAAACCACGAGTTTGACTCTGACGTCGGAAGAAGTGTTCGATGCGGTCGCTAACGTACACCAACAAGCTCGTGGCGCTTACGCGGTTGTTGCCATGATTATTGGTCAAGGCTTAGTTGCGTTCCGTGACCCATTTGGTATTCGTCCTTTGGTATTAGGTAAGCACGAAACTGCCACTGGCACTGAATACATGGTGGCTTCTGAAAGTGTGGCACTCGATGCCGTTGGCTTTGAAGTGATGCGTGATGTTGCACCGGGTGAAGCGATTTATGTTTCAATTGACGGCCAGCTGTATACCCGTCAATGTGCAGCCGAGCCTAGCTATGCACCTTGTATCTTCGAATTTGTTTATTTTGCCCGTCCAGATTCGACGATCGACAAAGTGTCTGTATATGCAAGTCGCGTCAACATGGGCGCTAAGCTTGGCGAGAAGATTAAGAAGGAATGGTACGATCACGATATCGACGTGGTTATTCCTATTCCTGAAACCTCTTGCGATATCGCGCTGGAAATTGCCCGTTGCATGGACTTACCGTACCGCCAAGGTTTTGTGAAAAACCGTTATATTGGCCGTACCTTCATCATGCCTGGTCAACAGGAGCGCAAGAAGTCAGTGCGTCGCAAGTTGAATGCGATTAACACTGAATTCAAAGGCAAAAATGTCCTGTTGGTGGATGACTCTATCGTTCGCGGTACGACCTCTGAGCAAATCATCGAAATGGCCCGTGAAGCAGGTGCTAAGAAAGTGTACTTTGCCTCTGCCGCACCAGAAATTCGTTTCCCGAACGTGTACGGTATTGATATGCCAACGTCGAATGAGCTTATTGCACACGGTCGTGATGCCGATGAAATCGCCAAGTTAATTGGTGCTGATGGCATTATTTTCCAAGACTTACCCGATTTAATTGAAGCGGTAAGAATGGAGAATCCTGCGATTAAACGTTTCGAAACGTCCGTATTTGATGGTCACTACATCACGAACGACGTTGACCAAGCGTATTTAGATCACTTGACGCAACTGCGAAATGACGATGCTAAAGCCGATCGAAATAAAGATATTGGCACTAACTTAGAGCTGCATAACGTCTGTCACCCATAAGGATTGTGGGTAATTCAGTATCGTAAAGTTTGTGTCCTTTTTGTTCTAAACGATACAAAAAAAGCCAGTGAGAAATCACTGGCTTTTTAATGGCTTATATTTGCTTAACGGATCATCGTGATAACGTCTACGTATTTATGCGTTGCGCTGTTTCAGTCATTACATTTTCTTCAGCGTGCTTACGTTCAACCCAGTAATCCGCATTTTTAATACCCAGTTTTACCGGATCAAAAAGTGGCTCAATGCCAAGTGCCTGCTGTGATTCATAATCTTTAAGGCAAGTGAATGCGGTTTTCCTCAATAGAATAATGGCAATAATATTGAGCCATGCCATGAGTCCAACACCAATGTCGCCCATTCCCCAAGCCATATCAGCCGTTTTAACTGTGCCGTATACGGTTGAGCCAATGATTACGACTTTGAGAACGACCATGAACCAAGGATGATTTACTTTACGGTTAATATAGGCAATGTTGGTCTCGGCAATGTAGTAATAAGCCACTATGGTCGTAAAGGCGAAGAAGAACAGTGCGATAGCCACAAAGATATTGCCAAATCCTGGCATCATACTTTCCATTGCCGTTTGTACGTAGCCAGGTCCTGCAGCGACTCCGGCAATGCCGGTATAGAGCGCCGCACCGTCTGGGCCCTGAACATTATACAGTCCTGTAATGAGCAGCATGAAACCTGTTGCAGAGCAAACGAATAAGGTGTCGATATACACAGAAAAAGCTTGAACTAACCCTTGTTTGGCAGGATGGCTTACCGCCGCTGCAGATGAGGCATGTGGCGCTGTACCTTGACCCGCTTCGTTGGAGTAAATACCCCGCTTTACCCCCCACATGATGGCTAAGCCTAAAATGGCACCAAAACCCGCATCAAAGCCAAAGGCACTTTTGATAATTAACCATAAAATACCCGGTAGCTGGCCAATATTTAGCGCTATGATGACACAAGCCACTATGATGTAACCCAGTGCCATAAAGGGGACGACGGCACTGGCAAAGTGAGCGATACGTTTTACACCGCCAAAAATGATAAAACCAAGAAGCATAGCCAGTATGGCTGCAGTCACATTAGGATCTATGTTGAAAGCGGTTTTTAAACTTGAACCAATCGAGTTAGCTTGTACGCCCGGCAGCAGGATCCCGCAAGCAAATATGGTCGCAATTGCAAATACCCATGCATACCATTTCATGCCTAAGCCTTTTTCAATATAAAAAGCAGGCCCACCACGATACTCGCCATTGATTTTTTCTTTATAGACTTGACCTAAGGTCGATTCAACGAAGGCGGAGCTGGCACCGAGAAAGGCAACCATCCACATCCAAAATAAAGCGCCAGGACCACCAAAGGTGATTGCTGTGGCAACCCCTGCAATGTTACCTGTACCGACTCGACCCGCTAATGTCATCGCGAGTGCTTGAAAAGATGACACTCCCGCATCAGTACTCTTACCATCAAACATCAGGCGGATCATTTCTGGCAGATGGCGCAGCTGTAAAAATCGAGTGCGAAGGGAGAAATAGAGCCCGACACCTAGGCAAAGAAAAATAAGTGCAGGGCTCCAAATTACACTATTGATCGCGTTGACAATCTCATTCATAGACTCCGATTCCTTTATTGTGTTGTTTTAGCAGAGTTTTTAGGTTTACGGTTATTCAACAGATGTTGAGTTAGGACATTCACTTTTGATTAAGACATTTTTTGTAAATATCCAAGATACTCAACATAACTATTTTTTAGGGAGCTTCATAGTTAAAGTGTTAAATATTTGAAACCAATGTGTTTTGAAATTGAGTTTTAGCATGGGTAAATAGAGCGGAGGGGCGAGTTAACTCGAAATACGGTAGTGATTTATTATGAATGTCAGTTATCCCATTACCCAAAGTAGCATCCATACGCCGAATAAGCTGCTTAAGCTATGGCGCGTGATTTGGTGGCTGAGTAATAGAGATAAACTCACAGCAATAGGAATGACGAGAATGAATCCCCATGCTAACGGCATATCGATGATTTTCATTTGTCCCAGCCAGGTACTGGTGAGCATGCTTATTGCGAGTAACATTAAGCTATGGAATATCAATAACTGATTGAATCTTAATATTAATGCTGGAGTTATTGTCATAGCCTGTCGCGCATTTATTGCAAACTGTCTCATAGTCACTCCTTAGTTATTTAGTGTATCTTATGCATTGTTGAGAATCATTCGCAATTGAATTTACACTTAAGCTTTTACATTTAAGCTCGGTTTACTACAGAAATTTGCACTCAACTGGCGTTTGGGCTAAATTATACTGTAATTATATCCAGTGCTTGGTGTTTGTATGATTCTCTATATCGCAGAAAAACCTAGCCTAGGGCGGGCCATTGCCGATGTATTGCCTAAACCCCATAAAAAAGGCGATGGATTTATCGAAGCCGCCAATGGCGATTGTGTGTCTTGGTGCGTTGGTCACTTGCTCGAGCAAGCAGAACCTGATGCCTATAATCCCGAATTTAAGTCTTGGAAATTCGAGCATTTGCCAATAGTGCCAGACAAGTGGCAACTAAAACCTAAGGCTGCGACCCGCAGCCAACTCACAGTGCTAAAACGATTAGTCAAACAAGCCAACACGCTGGTTAACGCGGGTGATCCCGACCGCGAAGGGCAGTTACTCGTGGATGAAGTGATTGCCTATCTTGGCGTGACGGGGGACAAGCTACATCAAACCCAGCGTTTACTGATCAGTGACTTAAACCCACAAGCTGTAAAACGGGCTCTAACGCAACTACGCAGTAATCGCGAGTTTATTCCTTTATCCACATCTGCCTTAGCCCGCAGTCGTGCCGATTGGCTCTATGGCATGAATATGACGCGTGCGTACACCATCCAAGGTAAAAAGGTCGGTTATCAAGGCGTGTTATCCGTCGGCCGAGTACAAACGCCATTGCTTGGGCTAGTGGTGCGCCGTGATGAAGAGATTGCCCACTTTCAATCTAAGCCTTTTTATGAAGTACTGGCGCATTTGGCGACCGAGAAGCAAGAAACCTTCAGCGCCAAGTGGCAACCTAGCGAAGCTTGTCAGCCTTATATGGATGAAGAAGGACGAGTGTTAGCGAGAGGGCTAGCGCAAAATGTGGTGAGTCGCATCAGTGATAAACCAGCCTTAGTCACTCAATTAGTGGCTAAGGACAAGAAACAGAATCCACCATTGCCCTACAGCTTATCCGCGTTGCAAATTGATGCGGCGAAACGGTTTGGCATGAGTGCTAAGGATGTGCTCGATACCTGCCAGAGTTTGTATGAACGCCATAAACTCATTACTTACCCACGCTCCGACAGTCGTTATTTACCCGTTGAGCAACATAACCTTGCGCCTTCGGTACTTAAGGCGATAAGTGACGGTGCTGCTGAGTTATTGCAAGGTGCTGATGCACCCGATCCCCGTCTTAAATCTAAAGCATGGGATGATAAAAAAGTGGACGCCCATCACGCAATCGTCCCCACAGAGAAGACGGCTAACTTATCTAGCTTGAGTCAGCGTGAGAGGCAGTTATATCTTCATGTTGCTCGCCAGTACTTAGCACAGTTTTATCCGGCTTATTGTTACAGTGAAACCACAGTGCAAGTGACAATCGAGGGTGGCTTATTTAATACCAAGGCGCGTCAGGATAAATCCCTCGGCTGGAAGCAACTCTTTGCCCGCCAAGAGCCAAATGGCAGTAAGGCGAATGGCAACAAGTCGACGGAAGAAAGCACAGGTAAGGACGATGAGGAGAATGACGAGTTTATCGGCCAATTACCGCCGTTGAAATTGGGGCAAGCTTTGCATTGTACTCGAGGCGAATTGTTGGAGAAAAATACTCAACCACCAAAGGCCTTTACCGATGCCACTTTACTCGGTGCTATGACGGGTATTAGCCGTTATGTGACCGATCCTGAGATCCGTAAAATTCTTAAAGAAACCGATGGATTAGGTACAGAGGCCACCCGTGCAGGTATTATCGAATTGCTGTTCAAACGCGGTTTTTTACAACGCTTAGGTAAATCTATTGTCTCGACAGACGTGGGGAAAGGATTGATTAACAGCTTGCCCGCGAGTGCGACTACGCCGGATATGACAGCGCTTTGGGAAGCGAGCCTGAACGGCATTTGCCATAAAGAAACCTCTTATCAAGCCTTTATGCAACCACTGCTCGGCACCTTATCCACGCTTATCCAGAATGCAGGCGCACAACTGCCAACCGCGCTTAATGGTTTACAAGGCCAAGGTTATCGTAAAACGGCAAGTAATAAATCTGGTTATCGTAAGTCGCCTTACCGCAAAGCCTCGAGTTCGGCAAAACGGGCAGGCACTACAAGTACAGCTAAAAGCAGTGTTAAGAAGTCAGTGGCTAGTACTGGCGCAAGGAGTCAAACACGCAAAGTGGCTACAGAGGTTTAATCGTCACGAGTGCGTTGTGATTCTGTTGTAGGGGGATATTCGACCTTAAGCTATAACACTTTCATAGCACTGAATTTGGGCAAAAAAAAAAGAGTAAACCAAAACGGTTTACTCATACGGAAATAGGTCGTTAAAGCTTGCCAAAATCACTCAACTGATGAGGAGCAGGCATATAATCTCAGCATTAACTTAATTAGCCCTTAAAGCTCATATTTATCTTAGGGTGTCGCCTCGGTTTAAGCTGATGAGTTTATCCAGTATGCGTTCTCCATCCATGCGAATGCCGTTATGTTCATATTCTGATGTTAACCAATACTTTAGCCTGCCAACTTGTTTTGTGGTTTCTAAACTGTATTGCATCTCTACAAACATATCTTCACTGTAAATGGCCGCTGCAACAGGGACTCGGTTTTGTGCCAGTTGCTCTAGATTGTAAAGTGTTGGCCAATCTGATTTATGGGCAAGGATTTCTGCCGCGGCTTTAAGCGGCACTAAGTGACTAAATTGGTCAAACATCCATGGGTATATCATCTCACCTGTGAATAAAAACGGTTTACCTTGTTGATAGTTAAAGGCGGGGAATTGCTGTCTAACCCTGTGTGCCGACCATTGTGAAGCCGAGTGTTGACAGTAGATGGCTTCATGCAACAGAGCAAAAATCGGGTTAGTGTTGTAATCGAGCATTTGAGCGAAATGATTTAAAAATAACGGGTTAACGACTGCCCCTGAAGCCGTGTTGATCAAGGCTTGTTCAAGCAAATAATAAACCGATTCAGGCCCTTGCTCCATTCCAATATTAATACCCAGCAGTTGCAACATTTCAACCGTGAGGCGTTCACCCGTTGCCAAATACACTTCATTTTCAAGCAAATGTTTTGCTAAGCGAGTGACGAGATGTTGAGCATCGTGGAAGCGTTGGAAAAATTGTTTATTCTTCGCCAGTACGCGTTGATAAGTCGCAAGATAGACGTCGTCGCTGCTACGGGTTAATGATGGTATGCCACCCGTGATATAGGCTTCACTGACGCCTTGAGGGGCGGCGCTTAAATAATGTAACACGCAAAATCCCCCGAAACTTTGGCCGAGAATCGCCCATTTATCGGCGGGACAAAGCTGGGCACGAATCGTTTCGGCATCACGAATGATATTGTCAGCCCTGAAATGGCTTAGGTAATCCGCTTGAGCTGCGGGATCTAAGTGTTGCAGGCTTTGGTAATTAATCGGTGTTGATAAGCCTGTGCCACGTTGATCGAGTAATAACACCCGATATTCTTTTAATGCGCGGCGGATCCAGCCGCTGTTGCTGGCGGGACGCATGGCCGCAAATCCAGGGCCGCCTTGAAAAAATACGATATAAGGTAGTTTTTTATCTTTGTTTTCTGGGCTACAGAGTTCTCTGGCAAACACTTGGATTTGCTCTGCAATTGGATTTTGATAGTTGAGGGGCAAGGTAAAAGTGTGTTTCTTCGCCAGCACTCCGGCGAGAATAATATCGGGTTTCATCAAACAACCTTAATGGCAGAGGATCATGTTATTGTGATTGGCAGATTGTATACCCAAATAAGCTGAAGATGCAGTAACCTAGGCTACCTGAAACGCGTATCTTCAGCTAACTTGGGTATAGACAAAATAGTTTATGTCGTAAGCTAGGATTATTTGATTAGCTTTTGGTGAAGATCAATTTTTTGGATACAAATTTGAGCCATGATGAGTTTCTTAGCGTAATCTATCGCTTATGGATAACACGAGATTGAAGCTATGAAGTATCAGATTATTCCAGTGACACCTTTTCAGCAAAATTGCAGCTTGATCTGGTGTGAAAAAACCAAGTGTGCTGCGGTCGTGGATCCCGGCGGGAATATTGACAGGATCCAAAACGAAGTGGCGAAACTTGGACTCGTCCTCGAAAAAATCATCCTTACCCATGGGCATATCGATCATGTCGGTGGTGCAAAAGCCTTAGCAAAAGCCGCCAATGTGCCGATTATTGGCCCGCATATTGCCGATAAATTCTGGATTGATAACTTACCTAAGCAAAGCCAAAATTTTGGTTTTCCCCATTGCGATGCCTTTGAACCGGATCAATATCTGCAGGATGGCGATATTGTTAAAGTGGGCGAGCAAAGTTTATCTGTGCTGCATTGCCCAGGGCATACGCCGGGACACATCGCACTTTTCTCTGCCCAATCTAAGTTGGCGTGGGTGGGGGATATTTTGTTTCGAAGTTCTATCGGCCGTACCGATTTCCCCCAATCAAATCATCAGGATTTAATTCACTCGATCACCGAAAAACTGTGGCCCTTAGGCGCCGAGGTTGAATTCATTCCTGGGCATGGTCCTATGTCGACTTTTGGTGAAGAGCGCGAGCATAACCCCTTTGTCGCGGACCAACTTTTACTGTAATTGAGACGCCATTCAGCATTGCTTGATTTGTGAGCGATAATCACTCGCAAATCAAATGATTATTTCAGCTAATAAACCAACCTTTTTTATGTTTTCTGTTTTTCCTTCTAGACTTAAAGCAGTTCTTCCGTCTACTGGGGTAAGTATGAAAACAAAAACAATGATGAGCGTGGTCTTTTCGACCATAGTCGCGAGTGCCGTGATTTCTGCGGTATTGAGCTTCAATGTTAAGTCTAAAATCGATCTCTTTAATGATGCGGCTAGCGTCCGATATCAGTCCTATCAAGTTGCCGATGAGTTAAGACAAAGTTCCGATGACCTAACGCGTCTCGCTCGAACTTACGCTGTAACGGGTGATGAAAAATACGAAAAAATGTATATGGATATTTTGGCTATCCGTAATGGTGAGAAGTCTAGACCTGAAAAATATCACCAGATTTACTGGGATTTGGTGCTGAGCTATGGCGATAAGCCAAAACCCGACGGTGCTAGCATTGCGATAAACACGCAAATGAAGTCCCTCGGTTTTTCTGATGAAGAATTCCGTTACCTTGAACAAGCTCAGCAAAACTCAGATGCGTTAGTCGCCCTCGAAGTGAAAGCCATGAATGCCGTTAAAGGTATTTTTATGGACCCCAACACCCAAACCTACACGATCAAAGGTGAGCCTAACTTAACCATGGCGAGGGAGTTATTACATAGCGACCAATACCACAGAGAAAAAGCTAAGATCATGCAGCCGATTGATGAGTTTTTTACAGCATTGGATAAACGTACCGATGGTGATGTGAATAACCGACTCGATTCCCTGCATGCAGCATTAAACTGGTCCCAACTGGTGTTATTTATCGTGATTTTAGCCGCCGTTGGCGGATTTATTATCGTTAAAAGCAGGATTGTGACTCCCTTAGTGCAGACCTGTGTTGAATTGCTCGATATTCAGCGCTCTAAAAATCTTGCGCGGCGGATCTCTGTTACGACTCAGGGGGAAATTGGCGAAATCGTTAATCAAATCAACTTGTTTATATCCTCCCTTGCCAGTTCATTATCGACGACTGATGGCATTGCAAAAGAGGTGGCTGATTTAGCTAAGCAAACTAAAGCATCAATTCAAATTTCGCGTGAAAGCTCAAATCGGGTGGCGAGAGAACTGGACGCCAGCGCCAGTGCGATGGAAGAAATGACCACGACCTTAGTGCATGTGAGTGAGAGCACCTCGAATGCTGAAAGCCGCGCCGCCGAAAATGAAACGCATGTCACTGTAGGTAAACAGACAGTATCGGAAGCGTTGAAAGCCATGTCGGTATTAGAAACTGAGTTTAGGAATACTCAAGACTCTATGTCACATCTAGTGAACGAAAGTACCCAAGTCAGCAATGTGTTGAGTGTGATTAAGGCAATTGCTGAGCAAACGAATTTGCTGGCACTGAATGCCGCGATTGAAGCCGCACGGGCCGGTGAGCAAGGACGAGGCTTCGCTGTGGTAGCTGATGAGGTTCGCTCATTAGCCCAGCGCACTCAAGATTCCACCAAGGAAATCGATGATATTGTTGCAAGCCTTCAAAGCCGTACCAATCAAGTGGGTACATCTGTGACTCAAGCGGCGACGCTAATGCAAAAGGCGGGGGTAGAACTGCAACGTATCGTGGCAGTATTTGAGGATATTCGCCATAGTACGGAAGCGATTCATGGGATCAATACTCAGGTTGCCGCTTCAACCGAAGAACAATCCTTGGTTTCTAAAGAAATCGCTTCGAGCATGATGGTGATCCGCGATAATTCCCGTGAAGTATCACAGATTATCGAACAGATTGAATCGACATCCATTAGTCTAGACAACCAATCCCAGATACTGCGCACTAAGGCGGGCGAATACCAGTTTTAGATGAAATGTGGTTGATTTGCGAACAAACGCCACTCAGACATGGACGTCAATTCTTCCTCTTTAGCTTCCCCTGAACATATTTTATGCTTCAACACTTTTTGAAATCTATTACTCCTTTCAATACGCACACGCCTTTGCTAACTTGGTTGTCCATATGTTTAATGCGAGCGTTTGACGAAGCGGTTTTATTTGCTGATAAAACTTGCGTCAAGTTTTGATGACAAATAGACGTCGATAGCTGCGTTATTAACGGTTGATAGTTTCAATAGCGATAAGCGCATTAAATTTTTTAAATCTCCCTAACCCAATGGAGTCCTTGCGGATGGATCACCAAATCGAAGATTTACTAGAGCATTGGCTACCACTAGCGGATGACGCTTGGGTGCTTGCGGTGATCACCCAAATTCAAGGTTCGGCTTATCGTAAACCCGGCGCCATGATGTTGTTTCATGAGTTCGGTCAAGGCGTGGGTATGTTAAGTGGCGGCTGCTTAGAAGCCGATCTCCGCCGCCATGCCCAAAAGGCCATGCAGACAAAGCAAGTCACGTGCGTGACCTATGATGCAAGCGATGAGTCCGATGCCAGTTATCGACTCGGCTGTGGCGGCATAGTGGATATCATGTTGATCCCACTCTTAAAAGAGAATCATGATCTTGGTTTGGTGGAGCTAGTGCAGGCTTTTCGCCACGGTCGGTCGGGTTTTTATCAATTGCCATTAGTCAAAGCGGGGACGGATGCGCGCCAATATCAAGCCGCTTTCTACCCCGAAGCGTTGACACCGTTCCCCGCCAGCGATTTTGTCCGCACGGGCATCTTCACCCAAGAGGCGGGAGAATCGCTGATCATTCCGCTGAGACCAAGATTCCACCTTGGGATTTTTGGCGGTGGTATCGACGCTAAGCCTATTGCCGCCATGGCTCATACCTTAGGCTGGCAAGTGACGGTTTTTGATGGTCGTACCGCCTATGCCAGAGCGGCGGATTTCCCCCATGCCCATGTAGTGAAACTTGCCGCTGGGGAATTAACCGCGAATCATATCGCCCAATTGGATTGTGCCGTAGTGATGAACCATAACTTGGGCTTAGATGCTGCGGCATTGAAGGTTATTCAAGCCCATCCACTTGCCTATGTCGCCTTGCTTGGTCCTGCTCACAGACGGGACAAAGTGCTGGGGATGGCGGGGCTGAGCACTGAATCTTTTTCTGGAGTGTTTTCTGCTCCCGCAGGGCTTGCCCTTGGCGGCGAGTTACCGGGCGCAGTGGCCTTAAGTATTTTGGCCCAGTGCCACGGCGTGCTCCATGGCGCGACCTTAAAACATCTCGATGAGATAATGCGTTGATGACATTGCCGCCCGCGCAAAAGTCTGCTGCGCTAACATCCACAGAGCAAACATCGACAGAACAAACATTGACAGAGCAAGCGCCAGGCTCATCCAAACGGCTGCTGATTGTGGTACTTGCGGCAGGTGGGAGTCAGCGCTTTGAGGGGGTCAAGTTAGCGCAGCTTATACCATCGCTTAGCGCGACTGGGATCAGCGAGCACGCCATCATCAGCACCCATGTTGAACGTTTACAACAACTTTATTGCCAAGATTTAGATTTGGAGCGCCAAGACACTCCTTCGCTTCAACATGCGTCTTTATTAATCATACTCGGTGCTCATCAGCCTATATTGCAACCATTATTAGCCGAGCTTCATTCCCGCCAACCCTTTGATATTTTAGTTAATCCACAGTGGCAAACGGGCCTTGCCTCCTCTGTGAGTTTGGCGGCAAGTTATGCCAAGGAACAGGGCTTTGATGCCATGCTGCTGACGCTCGCTGACCAAGTGGCCTTGAGCTGCGATGATTATCGCCAACTGATTTTGACATGGCATGAAACCGGTAAAGAGGTTGCCGCCCATTATTTGGATGATTTAGGCGTACCTGCTATTTTTAATGCCTCTACATTGCCTTTGTTCACTCACTTGAGTGGTGATCGCGGGGCTAAATCTATTTTAAAACAACAAGCACAGCAGGGAGCGTTAGTCGCTATAACACTACCCAGCGCCGCAATTGATATTGATACCCAAGCCGATCTTGCGTCGTGGTTGGCACTTAAGGAGTGAGTTATGGCAGAAGTTTTATCAACCAAAGCAGTCGGCAAGGAAGCGAATACCGCCGCTTCCACCCAGACATTTTCTACCCAAACGCTTTCCATCAACGGTAAGTCATTTACCTTAGATGCTGATCCTAAAATGCCCATCCTGTGGGCACTACGGGATATTTTAGGGCTTACGGGCACTAAATATGGCTGTGGTGCAGGGCTATGCGGTGCTTGCACTGTGCATTTAGACGGCCAACCCGTGCGGGCTTGCTTAACCAGTTTGGGGCAGGCACAGGGAAAACGACTGACGACAATTGAAGGCCTTGATAATCAAAAGCTTAAAAATGCATGGGCCGAACATAACGTGCCCCAGTGCGGCTATTGTCAGGCGGGACAACTGATGTCGGCTGCGGCGTTAGTGGCGCAGCATCCGAAACCTTCTGAAGCACAAATCAACTCGGCCATGTCGGGGAATATCTGCCGCTGCGGCACCTATCCTAGGATCAAAGCCGCACTGCAAAACTATGCCAAACAGGAGGGCTAATATGAGTACTTTTACTGCCGTAGAAAATATCAGCCGCCGCGACGTGTTAAAACTGTTTGGCGCAGTGGGGGGCGGATTAGCATTAGGGGCGAGTGGACTAACTTGGAGCCCCATGGCGTTGGCGCAGGATAAAGAAGCGCGGCTGAATCTGTTTATTGCCATTGGTGAAGACGACAAAGTGTACCTTACTTGCCATCGCTCCGAGATGGGACAGGGGATCAGAACCGGCATTCTGCAAGTCTTAGCCGAAGAGTTAGAAGCGGATTGGGATAAAATCGTCCCCATTCAAGGCTTAGCTGATAAACGTTATGCCAGCCAAAACACAGACGGTAGCCGCAGTATTCGCGAAAATTACGACCGCATGCGCCAAATGGGGGCGATGGCAAGAACTATGCTAGAGCAGGCTGCCGCCGCACGCTGGAAAGTCCCCGTGAGCGAGGTGCATACGGCCAGCCATAAAGTGCTGCATGCTAAAACGGGCCGTTCGGCCAAGTTTGGCGAGTTAGCGTTAGCCGCATCTGAGCAACCCGTACCCGCCGTTGAGTCGTTAACCTTTAAAGAGGTTAAAGATTTCAAGCAGATTGGCGCATCACGCCAAATCGTTGATATGGATGCCATGTTAAGCGGCAGCGCGATTTATGGTTACGATATCAAACTCGAGGGCATGCTCTACGCCAGCATCATGCGCCCGCCCGTGCTTGGGAGCGATGTGGCAAGCTTGGATGATACCGCAGCGCGCAAAGTGGCCGGTGTCGTGGATGTGTATCGTTTGCCCGCCGCTAAGGGCGCTCCCGCGTTTCAGGCTTTGGGCGGCGTTGCTGTTATCGCCACAAACACTTGGAGTGCCCTCGAAGGCCGCAAGGCATTAAAGGTCACTTGGACTCAGGCCGACAACAGCCAGCATGATTCAAGCCTCTATTTGAAAGAGTTGGTCGAGCGAGTACAGCAAAGCGGTAATGTCGTGCGCCAAGTTGGTGATGAGATCAAAAACTGGCCCGAGGCGAATACGTTAAAGGCGGTTTATACCGTGCCTTATTTAATTCATTCTTCTATCGAGCCGCCCGTTGCTACTGCCCATGTGACTGAAAAGGGCTGTGAAATCTGGGCATCGACCCAAACGCCGCAAAGTACCCAGCAAAATGTGGCCGCAGCGCTAGGTATGGAAGAAGATGCGATTAAAGTGAATGTCACCCTATTGGGTGGTGGTTTTGGGCGTAAATCTAAACCTGATTTTAGCGTTGAAGCCGCGCTATTATCGAAGCAATTCAAGCGTCCAATTAAGGTGAGTTGGAGCCGCGAAGATGAAATTCAAAACGGTTATTACCATGCTATCAGCGCCCAGTCCTATCAGGCACTGTTTGATGCCAGCAACAAACCGACCGCGCTTTTAGCCCGTACGGGATTCCCATCGATCAGTTCAACCTTTGCCGAAGGGGTGGAATATCCCTCTGGCGGTGAGTTGGATTTAGGCTTTGTGGATGTGCCCTTTGCTTTGCCAAATTTAAGATACGAAGCGGTAAAAGCGCAGGCGCACAGCCGTATTGGTTGGATGCGCTCTGTGTGTAACATTCAGCACGGTTTTAGTGTCGGTAGCTTTGTCGATGAAATGGCTCACAGAGATCAGATGTCTTGTCCCGATATGTGGCGCAGCTTACTTGGGCAATCAAGGCGTGAGACCTTTGATAACCAAGGCTTTAAATATGGCAACTATGGCGAAGAGCTCAATCGTCATCCCGTGGACGTTAGTCGCTATTTGGAGGTAATCGACGCGGTCGAAAAAGCCCAAGCTAAGGCGCCCAAGGCGGGTAAAAATCAGGGCTGGGGGTTTGCCGTACATCGCAGTTTTGTCAGTTATGTCGCCGTGGCTATGCTGGTGGAAGTGAGTGAGGATAAACAGCTTAAAGTGCTGAATGCCATCGCTGCTATCGATGCGGGCACGATAGTTAACCCTGATAGGGTAAAAGCCCAGACAGAAGGTGCGATTATATTTGGCCTGAGTTTAGCCTTGATGGGGGAAATCACTTACAAAGAGGGCAAAGTGCAGCAATCGAATTTCCACGATTATCCTTTGCTGCGACTTCCCCAAACCCCCGATATGGAGATCATCATTATTGAGTCCGATGCGCCGCCCGCAGGTGTGGGTGAGCCGGGTGTGCCGCCCGTCGCACCGAGTTTAACCAATGCGATTTTTGCGGCAACGGGGCAGAGGATCCGCAATCTTCCCGTGAATAAACTATTGCGAGTGTAAGTGTCGGCAAGAGGGTTAACTGAAAGCCGTTTGAACAAAAAAGCGCCTAATAAGCGCTTTTTTCGTTTTTTTACCACAAAAAATTTGCTTGTTAGCGATTTTACGGGCATTAATGCCGAAAATTAGCAATAGATCAGGTTTTTGTTACCAAAATAGAGGTAATTTAACCAATATGTTTACCCTAGCTACCTCAAAATACACATTTTAGAGCGCTCAAGGGTATAAACTTCCGTGAATAGAATTACTAAAGGGGTCATCCATGGAAAATCGTTGGCAAGTCGCTATTTCTGCCGGCCTATTGGCGGCTATTTGGTGTGGCGTCGCAGATGCTTTTCATCTGGTCACTTGGATCGGCTTTTTAGGTTGTAGCACTTTTTTTGCTCAACCTAAGGCTGGCTTTCAGGGCGTGATGATGGCGTGGTGCACAAACCTGTCCGGTGTATTTTGGGCTTGGCTCATTATCTCGGGCAGCAGCTTTTTTATTTCGCCCGTATTTGGGTATATTTTTACCGGCATAGCCACTTCGGCCATGTGTTTACAGGCAAGTTATCAAAAGCTTAGCTTTATTCCCGGCGCATTTATTGGCTGTTGCACTACCTTTGCTATGGCGGGTGATGTGGCCAATGTCGTGCCGTCGTTGATCATTGGTGGCTTATTAGGTTTTAGCATGAGCCTGTTAACGGGGCAGTTGGTTACTCTGACACAAAAGTGGTCTGCCGCCACACGTAACCAAGTTGCTAGCGCGGATTAGCATAATACCTGCTCAGATCTTATGACTGACATAGTTGTCGTGGCAATCTGAGCTATACTGCTGATTTAGTGCCAAATAGCATTTTGTTCTTAGGAATTATCAAGATGAAACAAATCCAGTTTCGTACCATTGATGCCATATTGATCAAGTTCAGTCTCAACGGAAAGTTTTGGGTAGTGTGTTCTATGGTGGCGCTGATCACGGCCGCCGTGGCGCTTGTCAACTATCAACATGCGCACCGTAACCTTGAGCAGGCCTCTATCGCTCGGGTTCAAGCTAGCGTCGATACCTTAGCGCAAGTTGCAATGGCGCAAAAGCTAGAAGCTGACGCCTTATCTCAATTTGCCAGTCAATACGGGTTAACTGTAACTTCAAGGCAAAGTGACGCGCAGCGTCAAGGGGATAAAGTGACGGTCAGCGCCAGTGTGTCAGGTCAAGCCTTACAACTGACGCAGAATGTCCATGAGTGGGAAGCCGATGCGCGTAGCGATGCTAACTTTATGTTCTGGTTAGCGTTAGTGGGTTTGTTGCCTTTATTCCAACTGAGTTACTGGATTTCAACTTCACTCGGTGGTGGATTATGGGACATGTACTTAGCCATCAAACGCTTAGCCGATGGTGATTTGAGCTTTAGATTAAACTTCTTTGGTACTGACGATTTCAGTTTGATTGCCCGGGAAATCGATCGCTGCGCCGACAATATGAGTGAAATGGTGTCAGCCATTGGCAAAAATGCACAGACCTTATCATTGGCATCCGATGAATTTAATCAACAGGCGGCCACCAGTGATAAACTGATTGGGTTCCAACATCAATTCCTCGATTCCGTTGCCGTGGCGATGGCGCAAATGACCTCAGCGATTGAAGAAGTCTCTGTTAATGCGAGTAATACTTCGTTGCAAACCAAGGAAAATTCAAGCCAAATGTTGGCCAGTCGTGGGCGTATTAGCCATACAGTGGAAAGCATTGGTTTACTCTCAACTAAGATTGGCGCGGCGTTTTCATCGGTGGAACAATTGTCTAAGGATGCGGCGAGTATTGATGCCGTGGTCACAACCATTAACAGTATTTCCCAGCAAACCAATTTATTAGCCTTAAATGCGGCCATTGAAGCGGCCCGTGCCGGTGAGCAAGGTCGTGGCTTTGCTGTGGTAGCCGATGAAGTGCGTACCTTAGCGGGTCGAACTCAACAGGCCACGGTAGAAATTCAGGCCATGATTGAAGGCTTACAATCTGGCACGAGTCGTTTATCTAGCATTACCATGGAGATAGTCGATCAGGCCGATGAAGGTCGCAGTGCGATTATCGCCGTCGGTGATGATGTTCAAGGTATGGCGCAATCGGTCAATGCGGTATTTGATATGAGCAGCCAAATTGCCGCCTCGGCGGAAGAGCAGAGTGTCGCCGCTCGCGACATTGCCGGACAATTGAATGAAATCCGCCATCAGTCAGAAACTATCAAACAAACAGCCCAGCGCAGTGTGACCTTAGCCAATGATCTGCACCATGCCTCGGTCGAGTTAGATGGCATTTTAAAGCAGTACCGCACGAGTTAATATGTCACCTTTAATGTGAGTCGTCGGCATGGGGTGTTGAGCAATAACGCCCGATACTGAGTCTCATGTTAAGTAGTAACGTATCATCCGACAATGGCGGAAATCTTAGATTTCCGCCATTTTAATTTGGAAGTACCCAAAGAACTATTTAGTTATATTGCCCCATTCCGTTCTATCAGCGTGACATTATCTAAATTGACGGTCATAGATTTCAGGGGAGAAAGTTATGTCTGAAAATGTCCTTTTTGCGGAGGGTATTTCACTGTGGTTGGCGGTGGAAATCTGTGTTTTGTAAAAATAGAATTTGGGGAAATTGATGGTTTCTATATGGCTGATTGTGTTAACCTTTATCGGAAATATTTAAGAAAAATATCAAGCAATTTTAAATTGTTTGTTGATGATAAACGTTCACCAGAGTATCACTTGTTCGCCTCGGTCAATTAAAATTGGCTTGGGACGCCGCTTAACGTTAGGCAACAATAATTATGAATAACGATCCATTTCGAAACCCGACAGATACCGAAATAGCTAGCGCAGAAAGCAAACTGGGCATCAGTTTTCATGACGACTACCGATCATTTTTGAAGTCTGGCAGCGATGTTGCAAACGCTACCTTTGAGCCTGCGGTAATTTTACCCGGCTCTGGCCATCTTGATATCTTTGACATTGCTGAAACAGCCTGGAATGTCATGGGTCTTCCAAGAGACCTTTTGCCATTCATCGAGGATAATGGCGACTATTTCTGCATAGCAAAGACGGGTGAGATAATTTATTGGTCTCACAACGGCAGCACTAAGGAAGAATGGCCGAATCTTTCTGCATGGCACAAGCAGGTTTGTGTAGACCTTGAGTAACTGTGATAGCCTAAATAGTGGTTCAAATCGTTCGCTCCGCTCTCAGTGATGGGTTAAAGCCTGCCCCTTAGCCAAACGTTAACCCATACAAGCATTTAAAGCGGGACTGCTGCTCGACTTCGCTTCGCTACACAATTTTAGCAAACGATTATCAGCCCCTTAAATGGGCGTTAAGCATTATGAGCAAATATCGAGATAAATTCGAATATCCGGAAAATCCAGCAAGTGCTGAAGAAATTCAGGCTCTTGAGAAATGGTTAGGAACAGATCTTCCGAGTGAGTATAAGAAGTTCTTGCTTGAAACTAATGGGGCAGAAATTCCGATTGGCGTGCAAGAACCAGATGACTCAGTTGTGCTCTGGAGCGCTAAAGAGATATCCGAATTAACAGAAGCCTATTGCTACGAGCAATACTTGCCTGGGTTGGTTGCTATTGGTTCAGATGGTGGGGGAGAGTCAATTGTCTTCGATACCACACATAATATAAGTTCAGAAGACTGGCCAGTTTATAGGGTACCTTTCGGCGATTTAACGAAAGAGTCTATGGTATTGTTGGCGGAAAATTTCAATGAGTGGGTTTCCAGTGGTTATTCGCTCAAGTTCTAAAATGTTTAACAAGGCCAGTCAATCTGACCTCCGTAAACTGTCTTCTTTTTTGCAAAAAGACGTAAAAAAGCTTCCAACTCACTCCGGCAGTTGCTGGCGGCGTTATGTTTAAAGCGGTAGAAATTAGAAAGAGGGCATCAATATGTCAGGAGAGCGAATATCGGGTGATGGAGAACGAGAACGATGTCCTGTACATGGGCATACGAGAAGGCTCTCTAGCAAAGAAATTAATGAGATTAAGCACGCTGTAGAAGTTGCTAACTCACAAGCTAAACGTAAGGGCATTACACCTAAAGATCCTCAAATTGGTCTTTTCAGTTGTAAATGTAATTGCTTCTATGTGAAAGTTGAATAATGGTCCGTCAATATGTTGATAGTATTATCAGAATGCGAACATAACAAATTGCTGCATCTGACATTTTTCCGTTCCTTCTTTTGTGTTTGATAACACAAAAGCTTCTACTCCAAAAATGCAGCTGAGCAAGGCGTTACACCATAGAAATTTCTATGCGAAATTCACTTGTTATAGCTGATGACCTAATACGCTTTTGTCCCAAAGCATGCTACCTATTTCTTTAAAAACAAACAGGTTTCGCCAATGCTAAACAGGTGAGCCTTGGTGATTTGCGAGACGACCTTCCGCCCCATGGCCGCTCTTTGGCGTCCATGCCATCGCGGCATTTGTGAATCCTTTCACATCAGATGGGGCGGTCGAGCATCCACGGATGGACTGGCTGCGAGTCGACGAGCAAATACCATGGCAAGCATGTGTGAGTGGACATCAGCAAACGCTAAACTCCTCACAACTAAAATTATTGGTCCCAAAACACTCGTCTTCAAGACATATCTGTCCAAAAGTGAATTACGTTCAGTATCACACTTGACTCATTTACCATTCATCGAACGACAAAGATAAAATATGTTTCGCCCATAAAAAAACATCGGCCTAAGCCGATGTTTTATATCTACTAAGATGGTCGAACGTTAGCGGATTAAGCCTCTTTGAACGTGCTCCAAATGGGCGCGTGATCTGAAGGTTTATCTATGCCGCGCAGATCGTAATCGACATCGGATTCGACTAAACGTGCTGCCAGTGAAGGCGTTGCTAAAATCACATCAATTCGCAGGCCGCGGTTGTCATCGAACCCTTTGCTGCGGTAATCGAACCAAGAATAACGTTCGATGCGCTCTGGATGTAATTGACGGAAAGTGTCGATTAAGCCCCAGTCTTGTAAGGTTTTTAACCACTCACGCTCTTCCGGTTGGAAGCTACATTTGCCGGTTTTTAGCCAACGCTTACGATTGACTTCACCTATGCCTATGTCTAAATCGGTCGGCGAAATATTGATGTCACCTATGATGGCGATATCTTCATCGTTGCTGTGATTTGTCTGCAAGTAGTGCATTAAATCCTGATAAAACTTACGTTTAGCAGGATATTTTGTTGGGTGGTCTATGCTTTCGCCCTGGGGGAAATAGCCGTTGAACACAGTCAATGGACGACCATTCGCTTGGGGAAATGTGCCGATAATCATGCGGCGCTGGGCATCTTCATCATCGCTTGGAAAACCCTTTTGCAGTTTTTCTGGTGCGATTTTAGACAGCATGGCAACACCATAGTGAGCTTTACCGCCGTGGTAATGCACTTGATATCCCATTGCTTCGACTTCGGCTAATGGAAACGCCTCATCGTGCACTTTGGTTTCTTGCAGGCCGATAATGTCGGGCTGGTGGCTATCGATTAAGGCTTGCAATTGATGCAAGCGCGCCCGCAGACCATTGATGTTAAAGGACACTATTTTCATTAAGGCAGGACTCGTTTAAAGGGTTTAACCACAACACTTTGGTAAACGCCCGCTTCGATATAGGGATCGGCATCGGCCCAGTGTTTTGCTGCCACTAAGGATTCAAAATCTGCGACAACCAGTGAACCACTAAAGCCTGCATCACCAGGGTTTTCACTGTCGATGGCTGGGTGTGGGCCAGCGATCAGTAAACGACCTTCATCGGCGAGGGCTTGCAGGCGAGCTAAATGGGCTGGGCGTGCGGCTAAACGTTTTTCTAAACTGTTCTCAAAATCTTGAGCTGAAATCATATACCACATTATTTGAGTTCCTTGCGTTGATCTTCGGGAAGGTGTTTATAAAGATAAAATACGGTCAGGACAGTATTAATTAAGGTTAAAGCGGTTAAACCAAACACTTTAAAATTGACCCAAGTTTCTAATGGCAAACTAAAGGCGACATAAATATTGACTAGGCCACAAGCGGCGAAAAAGATCACCCAATACCAAGTTACGCGAGCCCAAATTTTGTCGTCTACTTGCATTTCTTTGCCTAACATCGACTTTAATATCGATTTATTGAGCAATTGACTGACACCTAAGGCGATGGCAAACAAACTATAGATAATGGTCACTTTCCACTTGATAAAAGAATCATCGTGAAACACTAAAGTGAGTGTGCCAAACACTGTCACCATAGCAAAGGTGATTAAGTGCATCTTTTCAAGTTTCTTATATAGCGCATAGGTCACGATCAATTGAAGCGCGGTGGCTGCGATCAATGCGCCACTGGCGATATAAATATCGAAAAATTTATAAACGGCAAAAAAGATGACGAGGGGCAGGAAATCAAGCAGTTGTTTCATAAATAATCATGTTAAAGAGACATGGGCTTGAGTGTAGCATGTGCAACATAAGGGCAAAAGCACCATGGGCCTAGGATTGCGATCTTGCCCATTAAATAAGTTAGACTTGTGCTTGTTTGGCGGCGTTTGTCTTAGCGTTAGGGCGACTTAGTAGTGGGCAATCGTGGCATTGGCCAGTGTTGGCGAGTTGATACCTTAGGCAGCAAGTACGGCGAATGCATTGGATGTTTGTGCTGTCTTCTTTGGGTTCAACAATCAAATTGATGCTGTTATACAGTGGATTTTGGGTGCCATCAAAAAAGGTCGTTCGGCGAAACAGAGCTTGCTTAAGTTGCTGACTTTGTTGCTGAGATAATCCCAACTCTCCTAGATACCAGTGGATCAGATAGCCTAAGTGACTCCAATATAATTTAGCGGGCACGGGGCTCAAAGTGAGTAGGCGCTCAACACTCGGTTGCAGTAAGTTTAAGATAAAGCCTTGTAGGGCGAGTTCTTTATCAACTGGCGGCTTATATGAAATTAATGACGAGTGTACCTCAATGTCTATCTTGTTACTTGGCTTAGTGTTTATTTGGGTAAGTGGTTCGATGCCATGGTGTTTTTTAAAGGTCAAAGCGGTATTTGGCTGTTGCTTTGTTATTTTAAATTCAAATTTTGCCACTCGGCCACTTGCGTGTATCCGCATAAAAACGGACTGTGGCTGCCAGTGAATAGGCTCGAATGTGGCTTTTGGGGCGTTAAAAATCCACTCCATCACAGGCGGAACTAAAAGGCCAAAATACCATTGGCCCCAAAGTGAATGCAGCGCTTTGCGAGTGTCTTTTCTACTGGCCGCAGCGCTTTTACTGGCGAAAGCGTGCGCTCGGCTGTTTGCAGCTGTTTTAGTCGCCTCGGTTTCAGCTTCAGTTACAGTTTCAGTTTCACTCTGAGTTTCTGCGCTAGGGTGTGCGATGGCAAAACGTGCAATGAGTTTTTGATAAGTATCGGCGCAGCTCCATTCATCAAAACTGAACCCAGTAGGGGACTGCGTTGCGCTAAGGTGCTCGCCATAGAAGGGTGCCCGTTGATGTAACAGCTGATTGAGTGACAAAATAGTTTGATTCAACGCGTTGTGGCTTGGCGCTGTATCGCACAATGTTTGCAGTCTGGTGTCTCTCCGTTGGCTTGCCATTGTCACTCCTTATAGGGTTGTGATTGATTCCCGCGGTTATCGATAAGTCCATGTAAATGATTACCTTGCGAGCCCAAGATTTGGGCTCACAAGGTTTTTCGAACGATCTCAATAAAAGTCTGACTTAGAAGCGATAGTCCAAGGTTAAGCTGGCACTTCGCGGCGTACCGTATTGGAATTGACTATATTGACCGACTTGGCTGTAGTAGCTTTTATCTAAGGCGTTGTGCAGGTTTGCGCTGAGCTTAAGTTGCTCGGTGAAGGCGTAACTCGCCATTAGACTCGCTAGCGCGTAAGAGCCTTGTTCTACTTCGACTTTAATCGTGTCTATACCATTGCCTACAGGTTTATCGGCATCTTGGTAGACGCGGCTCTGCCAGTTAACCCCTGCACCAATTTGCAATTTATGCCAATCACCACCAAAGGTATAAGTAGTGAAGAGTTTTAACTGCTGACGTGGTGACGTGGTATTGATGCGTTTGCCCTTAGGATCTTCGGTGGTGAACTGGGTGTAGCCTAAGTAAACATTCCAGTCATCAGTGATTTTACCCGTAGATTCAAATTCGAAACCCCGAGTGTTAGTGCCATCGACTTCTTTGTAGATAGGAGTGGTGGTGCCGGGAATGAGTGTGCGAGTGTCTATGCCTATGTTGTCTTGCTTGATCTCAAACACCGACAGCGACATATCTAAGGCCTCATCGAATAAACTCGCCTTAATTCCGCCTTCGTAGTTTTTCCCTTTGACCGGATCTAGATAGCTTTTATCGATTTTTTGCTTAGTTTGTGGTGCAAAAATATCCGTATAACTGGCATAGAGCGAATATTGATCGGTCAGGGCGTAGGTGAGGCCGAAGTAAGTAGTGAGTTCGTTGTTGATGCTAAAATCGTAGCGGCCGCCAAAGTTATCTTGGTCGGTTTCCCACTCATTGAGGCGTAATCCGACGAGGACAGCTAACGCGTCGCTGAGATTAAGCTGAGTTGCTACATAGGCTGCACTCTGTTTGGTTTCGCCAAATGAACCCGTGGTATAAGTTTCCTTCCATTGAGGTTTTGGATATTGGAAGTTCGGATCGCGAAAATCCCCTAAAAGCGGTACTGCAGCCGTGGGGTAATAATAGGGATTGGCGAACTCTTGGCGTTGGCCATTCCAGCCAAACATCAATTGATGTTCTAATCCAAAGAGTTGGTATTGTCCTTCGGCGCGCAAATCCACATTGTGTTGGGTGCGACTGCCGTCGACATAGGCGATAGACCCAGCCTTTGCGCCGACATTGGTTACAGGATCGGGATAGCCCATGGCCCATAGTACATCGAACTCCAATGAGTTATCGCCGTAGGTGTAAGTCCCTTTTAGGTTCCAACCATTATCTAATCTGTGTTCGAGACTCGCAAAGGTGTTGAGGCCTTGGGTATGCGCCGAGCCCCAATCGGGCGCCGTTGAAGTGGCACGATCATAGTTAGTGCGACTGCCATCGCTGTAAAATAGCGGTAAACCGCCCGACATAGTGCCGCTCGGTGTGGCATCTTGGTAATCGACACCAAGGGTAAATAAGGTGCTATCGCCAATATCGGTTTCGACTATGCCGTATAGCGTTGTGCGCTGCTGCTCGTACCTGTCTTGGAATGAATCTTTATCCTGATAGGCGGCCACCACGCGACCGCGCACAGAACCCGAGTCATTTAAGCCGCTGGAAACATCGACCATACCACGCACATTATTCCATGAGCCCACACTTAACGAGGTGTTGCCCATAAACTCTTGAGTCGGGCGTTTACGGATAAGGTTAATGGCCGCCGAGGGGTTACCGGCTCCCGTCATGAGGCCAGTCGCGCAGCGTACCACTTCTACTCGCTCGTAGATGGCGGTGTCGATCAGATTATCCCCATAGTTGAAGCGAGTATCGTAGGTGGTTGGCACGCCATCGTACAAAATGCTGCTCACGGCAATGCCGCGGGCACTAATACTGTATCTGTCGTTATCCATTGGGCGGGCATTGATCCCCGCGACGCTGGTCATGGCATCAATCACGCTATTAAGCTGTTGATCATTCATCATTTGGCGGGTGATAGACGTGACCGATTGCGGCGTTTCTAGATAGGATAAATCGAGCCCAGTTGCCGTGTTCATCGCTTGGGTTTTATAACGGTTGTCGTGTAAGTCCTTAGCGCCAATGACATTGATGACTTCAATTTCTTTCTGGTGCTTTTTAGTCTTACTATCCGCATCGACAGTGTCAGCTGTGGCATGGGGAACCGTAGCTAACATGGCTGAGCACAGCAATAGCTTCGGGTTAACGAGGGCTTGCCGACAGACGAGTGCGATGCTGGAGAGAGGAAAAGTCTTCATAATGTTGATCTTTAATTCCGTTTAGGTTGGGGGTTAAACAAGCTGGGCCAACATTGGCCCATGCTAAAGTTTCGGGGTTATCCACTTTGTGGTGTGTTAACGTGTCCTTTGCTCAGCGCTGCTAAGCATAGGGCGCTTAAAGGCATGGCTTTGTCTAAAGGCCGCCAAGGGATTGTCGATGCCGCCGGCGAAACGCAGGTTTTTCTCCCTGTCGGCGAGGTCTATCATTTGTTGGTTATTATTCAATTGGATACGATTGAGGCACGTGCGTACAAAGCTGTCCTTAAACAGATCGTATTGGGCAAACTTGTCGGCCAAATGTGGATGCTGGGCTTGGTAATCACGTACATTGTCCGCCACTAACTCCCAGAATTGGCTTTCACTGACACTGGTTTGCTCATCGAGCAGCGGTGCTAAATAGCGAAAAATACAGTCAAAAATATCCAGTAAGATGTAGTTAAGTTTCATCTCTTCTTCAAGGCTCACCGCAAGGCGTTTTACATCATCAGGTAGCGGCTTCGCGCCATTGAGTACCGCGACTTCTTCGCCTATGTCTTTCATCAAAATCTTGACTGGCACATATTCATCGAGCACTAAGATCATGTTTTCACCATGGGGCATAAAGACCAGATCGTAGGCGAAAAAGGCATGTAACAGCGGCGATAAATACAGGTTTAAGTAGCGACTGACCCAATCCTTTGCTGGTAAGCCAGAGGCGGCTATCAAGGCTGCAATAAGGGCCTTATCTTCATGATCAGTATGCAGTAGCGCAGCCATGGTCATCAGATTTTGCTTAGGCTCAATGTGTGGCAGTGGGCTTTCGCGCCACAGGGCAGAAAGCATTTTTTTGTAGGCGCTGTCTTGGGTGAGTGCCTGCTCGTAATAATGGTGGTGGTAACCTATGGCGGCAATTTCCTTCAGGATCACAAAGCCTTGTTGGGCAAAGTAAGGATCGTTTTCAACCAAGTTTGCAACCCAAGCATTGATCTGCGGTGTGCAGCTCATGTAAAGGGGCGATAGACCACGCATAAAGCCCATATTTAGGATAGAAAGCGCGGTTTTGACGTAGCACTTTTGCGGTGATGCAAGATTGAAGAAAGTGCGTATCGATTGCTGCACTTGGTATTGCTCATTGCCTTCACCAAGATAAACCAGATCGCCACGGGCTATGTCGCCGGCAAAGACGCGGGCGATTTTTTCACGCCACTGCCAAGGGTGCACTGGCATAAAGTAGAAGTCCTGTGGATCATGCTGCTGGGTTTTAAGGCATTGTTGGAAGTCAGTGAACTGCTGGCCAAGCTCTTCCTTTAGTAATGCGTCGTGACTCAAGTTTTCGAGGGCGGCAAACGTGGTTTTGTGTTTGCGGACTCCAAGCCAGACTAACTGCATCGGCATTGCGCTTTCTGGGGCAAATTGACGGTAATCCTGCATATCAAAACCAATCCGGCCATTATTGGCAATAAACACCGGATGACCTTCTGTCATACCCGCTTCTATGCTCTGATAATCGGCTCGCGCCAGCGTGGCTGCGGGAATCGCCTGATGCGCTAACTTGTACGCCTTGCTGTAGAGGGTGCTGGTGATTTCTTCTAAATAGGTTGGTAGTAAGGTTTCGCTGATCCCTAAGTCATTTTTAAGGGAAATGATCAGCGACATCGCATCGAGGATTTGCTCTTGTCCTGCAAGTGAAACGCGGATGGAATCAGCATCGATAGCAAGATGATCGAGCTGATAATGTCGTGCACTAAAATAATAAGTGCTGTCTTTGAGCCTGAGTTCATAGTGATTGAGCCCCGCTTTTTGCCCGTATAGGGTAGGCGTAATGAGCTTCTCGTGGGTGAATTCGCAGAGGATTTTCTTCACTAAATGACGATTAGCCGCTTGCCAATAGGCGGGGGTTAAATGCTCTGGCATAGAAGTCGATGTTGTCGACAGCGCCGAGCTTTGCTGAGCATGTACTGCTTGGTCATGATGATCTTGCGTTGGCAATGGGTTCATTAATAAGGCTTTTGTGGGTAAGTTCATCTAATTCACCTGAAGAGTCGATAATGTTATGGGAGAGGCTACTGGTGCTGTGAGCGAGCTTGACTTTGCTAGGGTTGGGCTTGCTAAGTATTGTTCTGCTAAGTTTGGCAGAGCAGGCATTGACTGATCTGAGCTTGGCAGGGCTGAGGTTGTTTGGGCTAGACTCGTCAAAGAGGGCGTGCTCGATGGTCGAAGGCGCTGGGCCGCAGTGCAAAATCCGAGGAAAGCAGCTTTAGTGCTTAATTGAATCGCTTTTTCATAGCGAATGCCTATCAGGCTATTTAAGCGATGAATTTTGCTATTGAGTTGATCGGGTTCAACCACGAGGCGATTAAAGGCTAGTTTTTCAAGCACGAGCTGCGCTATCGCATCCATCACCTTCAAGGATAAGCCGCTGACGGGTTTGCCATCTGGCGGCGCGATAATCAGATGCATACCACAATCACCCGGCGCAACACGATAGTGCTGACCGACTTCATCGTGGACGGGATCGTAGAGTTCCACCATAAATAGCGCTTTGGCCTGCCATTCACCTATCAAGGCAAACTTGTGTTCTGTTGTTGCTAACAGATTTTTTATGGCATCAAGGTTCAAGTCCTGCATACCCCAAAACTTGGCGTAATCTTGGTTAAACCAAGACTGTAGTGTTGAAATGTCTTGTGTAAGGTCTAACGCTCTGAACTGAAAACCATTAATGCTCGAAATAGCGGATAGTTGCGTTAAACAATGGTTGCTAAATTGGCTTGCCATTATTATGCCTCCTGGTTCGGCGCCATTAAGACCGGCATATTGGTTCCCGCGCCTGAACTCACGGTTGAACTTGTGCCAGAACTTGGAATCTTGGTTGGAGGGATAGTTTGTGGCGCATCAACTTGAGTTTTTCTGTGTGGCGCCTTAGGAAAATGTCTTGGATTAAGATCCAACGTGTTAATTGCATTGGCGCCGCAGGGCTGATGACTGGCAAGTTTGGCCGGATCGAAGGTTTGAAACGCGATATGTTCCTCAATGTGGTAGGGCGCATAACCGAGCACGGCTTTTAAGATGGTGCCGTTGCGATAACAGCCCATACCCAGATCTGGAGAGCTTATCCCATGGGTATGCAAACCGACATTCTGGACAAAAATATCCCCCCGAATATCTATGCTGTAATCACGCTGCACGCTAAGTTGTCCGGCGTCATCGAATTCGACTTGTTGTTTAATACCACTGATAAACTCGGGTAAACGATAGTGGTAACCTGTGCCTAAAATGACGGCGCCCGTTTCTTGCTCAAAGGTGTGATTTTTTTCATTGTGGTGGAAATGCAACTTGAGCATATTGGCTTGGGGCTCGATATGAGTCAGCGCCGCATTCGTCATCAGTCGGCATTGAAAATCGGCCAATAGGCGCTTTTGATATAACAAATCGTAAATGTCGTTTATCAGCTCAGAATTTATCCCTTTGTAGAGCTGTTTCTGGCTGGCGATCAGTGAGCATCTTTGATTAGGGGTCAACTCGTGGAAGTAATCGACATAATCTGGCGAGGTCATCTCTAAAGTAAGCTTGGTATATTCCAAGGGATAAAAACGCGCTGATCGTGTCATCCAATTGAGTTGATAACCATAGGTATCAATATCTTGCAGTAGATCGTAAAACACTTCCGCCGCACTCTGGCCACTACCAATTACTGTGATGGCACTCTGACTCTGCAGGTAGGTTTTTTGCTGCATATAACTGGCGGTATGCATGACCCGTGCATCTTGGATTGGGCAATCCTTTGGTAGATAAGGTTCAGTGCCAGTGCCTAGCACTAGCTTTCGGCATTGATAGGTATGGGTTTTACCACTGCGCCTATCAAAACCTGTAACTCGATAAATACTTTCACCTGCGTTGTAATCCACTTGAGTGACCTTAAAACCAAATTTAAGGTTGCTGAGTTGTTGGCTCACCCATTGGCAATACAAGTTGTATTCGTGGCGGGGTAAAAAGAAATTCTCACGAATATAAAAGGGATAAAGTCTGCCCGTTTGCTTGGCAAAATTAAGGTAACTGTAGCGGCTGGTGGGATCGGCCATAGTCACCAGATCCGACATAAAGGGTGTTTGCAATCTTGAGGATTTGAGTAGCATGCCTGGATGCCAGTCAAAACTGGTTTTAGCATCTAAAAATAAGCAGTTAAAGCCGTCAATAGGTTCTGATAAGGCGGCGAGGCCAAGATTGAATGGGCCAATGCCTATGCCAAGTAGATCAAAGATTTCGCGATCCATTTCCCTTTGCTGTGTACTCACTTACGCCTCCTTGGCAACATGCTACTGCGCGTTGCCGATCCAGTAATCAGTTACCTAAGGACGCAAACCAAAGTGAATGCGGTTATCAAAATAGACTGTTTGGCTATTTATCTTGCGTTGATCAACTTGCTATTTTTAGCTCAGTCCTTAGGCCATTTCCTGCTGTCTCTGTCCCGACAACGGTAGGTAAATTAGCATGTGAAAATATTCAAATGCAAACCATTCTCATTTGGGTGGGGCTGTAGGTTAATACTTTTAACTGATAAATAAGGGGGGCGGATACGGTTAATAGTACAAATAAGTAAGTGATAAAGGGGTGATAATTAGGCAGAGTTTTAGGGATGTATCATTTAGGGTTTTACGAGCTCTATTTTTATAAAATATATAAATACAGTGGGTTACATTAATGCTTGAGTTGGTTCGAGAGCAGAGGAAAATTGATTTAGGTGGGAGTCATGTCATCCTTATACAATAAACATAGGTGCCGCTAAACGGTCAGTGTAAATCCATTGTAAAGCGTGGATAGGGGGCTCAATGAGCGCTTTGATTTAATACGATTGGTATGATGTAGGTCGTACTGTTTTAGTTTAAGTGAGTATGGGCAGGGTAACAGATCGAGCAATTATCGATGTAATTTTTAGTCGCTGTACGCATAAGAGAAGGAGTTCAAGATAAAGCCGTCCTAAAACGGCTTTGAAATAAAATAGTTAAATCGGAAGATTAAGTCGTAAAACTAGCGTAAATCGACAAAATGAGCTGTGATTTTACGCACCAAAGGTAACACCATCAGCAGTGTCGGAAAGGCGACAACCCATGAGATCAGCCAAGCGCCGAGCCAGAGTTCGAGAAATTGCGGTGAAGCGCCAACGCCATTGAAAGTGCTGATCCCAGAAACGATACAACTCATGAGAATAGAGAGAAAAAATGGCATTACAACCGTGGCATACTTGGCCGGTAATTTGGGTGTTCCCAAAAAAGTACGAGGTTTGTTATCGGGTAAAGATTTAGAAATGGTCATCGGATCCTCTAATGGATATGTATCAGGCGAATGATTTGTTACAGGCTAGCACTATACCTTTTTATATCGACTCAATTCATCCAATTTGTTACCCAAAGCTCGCCTGTTACATTGACCCAGTCACTGAGTGAGATAGGGGATTTTCCCAGTTCATTATCGAAGGGGAGCGGTAAGTTTGATTGCAACAGGTAAATCGTATCTTCGGGTGTTTGGCTGATGTCGATGATTTGTCCCGAAGCTTCAAAGTGACAGTTATGCAACGGGAATTTCAGATGCTGGTGTGGCGTTTGTTTAATCATATCAGCTTGAAGACTGGCACTCGCTAATCGGCCAAGCAACTCAATTGTGACCCATTGGTTAACCGGAAAGCGAATTTCGGCCTGCTGATCGCTACCTTGGTAGTAAAACCAAATTGGCGCACCATTATCGCATTTACCTGCAACTTCACCTTCAAAACCACAGCCCCAAGGCGTTAATTCGAGAATATAGATCCGATACTGCATAAAAAGTCCGTTTTTCTTCGATAGGGCATTCTATCGAGGAACTGTGACTAAATAAATACGCTGTCAGTGTAGTACTGCGTGAGTGTCAGTATTGCCTTGATAGATAGTGTTTGAGGGAGATAAAGGCTGAGTAAACATAGAGCTTGGTAAATACAAACAAAATAAGCGAGGCGACGAGTCTACCTCACTTATTTTATTTGTAATTGAATTCTTGATTTATATTGGATTATTTAAATCAAGACTCGCTTAGGTTGCAGCCTTCATTGCGCGAGTAAATTCCCCAAGCGTTGCAAGTAGCTTAACTTCATCGTGCTGGTGGGTTTCGATAATTTTTACTACAGCAGAGCCAGAAATCGCACCCGCAGCGCCCGCTTTGATGGCGGCACTTACCTGTGAAGGTTCGGCAATACCAAAACCGAGGAGCGGTGGTGGGGCGTTAAAGGCTTTTAATTTAGATAAAATTTCCTCTACCGGCACGCCAGCTTTCGTGTCTGTGCCTGTGACTCCCGCGCGGGATAAGAGATAGGTGTAACCTTCACCACTTTTACTCACTTGCTCAAGGGTTTCACTGTCGGCATTGGGCGGCGCGATAAAAATCGGCGCAATACCATGGGCTTTAGCGGCTTCGCTAAAGGGCGCTGATTCTTCTACTGGTACATCGGCGATAAGCACTGAATCAACGCCCGCTTGCTGCGCTTTGGCGTAAAACGCATCTATGCCGTTAGCAAACACCAAGTTCGCATACAGCAGCAAACCGATTGGTAGTTCTGGGTATTTTGCACGCACTTGCGCCAGTAATTCAAAACACGCCGTTGGAGTCGTGCCTGCGGCTAAAGAACGCAGGTTAGCGCCTTGGATCACTGGGCCATCGGCCAAGGGATCGGAAAACGGAAAGCCCAGTTCTAAGGCATCGGCGCCGTTTTGCACTAAGGTATCGATAATTTTTAGCGATAACTCAGGGCTAGGATCGCCAAGGGTGACGAAGGGGACAAAAGCGCCACGGCCTTCAGTTTTGAGTTTGGCAAAGGTGGCTTGGTAACGGCCAGTGTTGGTAGACGTGTCACTCATGTTTATTATTCCTCTTTACCATTCAAAATGTCAGAAACGGTGAAAATATCTTTGTCGCCACGACCGGAAAGATTGACCACTAAAATGGTTTCTTTGGTGCACTCGCGCGCCATTTTGACGGCATAGGCGATAGCATGCGCTGATTCTAATGCGGGGATAATCCCTTCACAGCGCGCCAGTTGTTGGAAGGCTTCTAAGGCTTCATCGTCGGTAGCCGATTCATAACGGGCGCGGCCTGTAGCATTAAGATGCGCGTGCTGCGGGCCAACGGAGGGGAAGTCCAATCCGGCTGAAATCGAGTAAGATTCTTCAATTTGCCCTTCGCTGTCTTGCATCAAAGGCGCTTTCATACCGAAGAAAATACCTGTCTTACCGTGTTTAAGCGGCGCGCCGTGCATTGGCGTGTCTATGCCTTTACCCGCAGGTTCGACGCCAATCAGTTCGACACTTGGTTCGTCGATAAAGTCAGCAAAAATGCCGATAGCGTTGGAACCGCCGCCAACACAAGCGATAACGGCATCGGGCAGGCGACCTTCACGTTCCAGCATTTGCTTCTTGGTTTCTTCGCCAATAATGCGTTGGAATTCACGCACTATGGTTGGGAACGGATGTGGCCCCGCAGCCGTGCCCAGAAGATAGTGGGCTTTTTCGTAGCTGCCAGACCAGTCGCGCATCGCCTCGTTACAGGCATCTTTTAGGGTGGCAGAACCTGAGGTGACAGGGATTACTTCCGCGCCCATCAAACGCATTCTAAATACGTTAGGTGATTGGCGCGCAACGTCTTTGGCACCCATATAGACTTTACATTTTAAGCCTAACAGCGCGCAGGCAAGGGCGGTGGCAACGCCGTGTTGTCCTGCGCCAGTTTCGGCAATAATTTCTTTTTTACCCATGCGCTTAGCAAGGAGGGCTTGGCCTAACACTTGGTTAGTTTTATGGGCACCGCCGTGGAGTAAATCTTCCCGTTTAAGGTAGATTTTCACCATAGGATTTGGGCTTAAATTGCGGGTTAAGGTCAGTGCTGTTGGGCGACCTGCGTAGTTCTTCAGTAAATCGGTAAACTCGGCTTTAAAGTCTTCATCTTCCTGCGCTTCCACAAAGGCAGTTTCTAATTGCTTAAGGGCTGGCACTAAAATCTGTGGCACATACATGCCGCCGTATTCGCCGAAATAAGGGTTAAGCTTTAACTTTGACATACCTTTTTCCTTATCTTATCAATCAGTTTGTCAGTGGCTTCGATTGTGCTAACAGCGTCTTGGGGTTAACCGCATCGTTATCTATTTGGCTACTGGGATTAATAGGTTCATATTGTTTGTTGAGCATCACGCTTGTCGAGCACTAACAGCATCTAGGGCTTCTTGCTTAGCGCGATAGGCTAGAGACGTAAATGGGCAAAAGCCGTTTGGATCAGTTGCGCCGATTTAATTCCTGCGGCGGTTTCTAGGCCAGAATTAAAATCTAAACCGTAAAATCCTTGGGCATTGGCACTGGCCGCATTGTCGGCGTTGAGTCCGCCCGCCAACATGGCATGGGCTTTTTGTGGGCAGAGGGATTTCGCATCAATGCTTTGCCAATTAAAGGCTTGGCCCGAGCCGCCAAATTGGTCTGCCGTTTTACTATCAAAGAGATATCGCGATGCTCCCTGAGGTAAGTTACCAAGCTCACCCGTTTGCGCATCGACGCTGACGGCTTTCCAAATTTGAGTTGTGAGTCCCGCTTGCTCAAGTCGCTCTGCGAGTTGTGCGATTTCAAGTTCAGTTTCAGTGCCATGCAGCTGTACGGCAGATAACTGCAAACGGGCTGCGATATCCGTAATGGTGCTTGGCGCGGCATTAACAAACACGCCGACGAATTCAATGGCGGGAGCCGCGGATGCGCGATATTCCCTGAGCAATTGTTCAGCGGCGTTAAGGGTTAACGCGCGCGGGGATTTTTCGGCAAAAATCAGCCCGGCATAGACGGCGCCTGCTGTTGCTGCGGCGCGAATATCTTCCATGCGGGTGAGGCCGCAGACTTTATTGTGACCGAAGATCAATTTACGGCAGGCTAAGTCGATATCAGCCTCGGCCATAATTGAGCTGCCGACGAGGAAACCATCGACCAACGGACTCAGGCGGCGTACTTGCTGATTGTTGTAGATGCCTGATTCGCTGATCACCACGCGGTCGCTGCCAATGTGTGGCGCTAAGGCTTCTGTGGTGGCGAGATCGGTACTCAAATCCCTTAAGTTACGGTTATTGATCCCGATAATCGGCGCATCTAATGCGATGGCGCGTTTAAGTTCCACATCATTACTGACTTCGGTCAGCACATCGAGTTGATACTTAGCGGCTTCTTTCGCTAGGCGGTGATATTGTGCATCATCGAGTACGGATAGCATTAACAGAATGGCATCGGCGCCTTGGTGGGCGGCGAGTTTAATTTGGTATTCATCGACAAAAAAATCTTTGCACAGAATTGGTTGGTTCACCCGAGCGCGCACCTTAGGGATATAGTCCATATCCCCTTGGAAAAACTGCTCGTCGGTTAATACCGAAATGCCCGCCGCATATTTTCCGTAAATATCGGCAATGGCTTCTACATCAAAAACATCGCGGATAAGCCCTTTAGAGGGGCTGGCTTTTTTACATTCTAAAATGTAACCCGCCTTGGGCGCCTTGAGTGCAGCAAATAAACTGCGGTCAGAGATTTTTGGCGACAAGCTTGCCTCGGGGAAACGCAGCTTCAGGGCGGCAATATGGGCCGCTTTGGTATCGACTATACGGGTTAACACATTACTTTTTGGCATAGGGTTTGTTTCTGCCTGTGGCTGAGTTCTCATATCTTGGCTATTTGTTATCAGTTCTTGAGTCATTGCCACTTATTCCTTTGTTTCACTGCTGACTTTAGCTAATTGGCTTAACAATTCAAAGGCTTTACCGCTTTGTATGGTACTGAGCGCAAGTAAGGTTCCTGTTTTCACTGAATCAGCAATCCCACACACATATAAAGCACAACCGGCATTAATGGCGACCGCATTGGCATGCGCATCTGTGCCGTAACCTTTTAAAATTGCCTCGGTGATCAAGGCATTCTGCGCGGGTTCGCCGCCTTCTAAGTCACTGATTTGTGCTAAAGGCACACCTAAATCGGCGGGCGTGAGTTGATACTCTATGATGTCGCCGTCTTTTAATTCGGCCACTTGGGTGTTGCCGTGCAGCGCGACTTCATCTAAACCACTGCCGTGCACTACCATAGCGCGTTTTGTGCCAAGCGCCTTTAATACTTTTGCTATTGGTAAGACTAACTCAGGGCTATACACGCCAAGTAACATAAATTCGGGGCGGGCGGGATTGATAAGTGGCCCTAACACATTGAATAAAGTGCGCGTTTTCAGTGCTTGCCTGACCGGCCCCGCATGCTTTACTCCGCCGTGGTAGTGGGGCGCAAATAAAAAGCACAGGTTCAATGCGTCGAGGCAACGACTGGCGGTGTCTGGTGACATGGTTAAGTCGATGCCAAACTGCGCCAAAAGATCCGATGAACCCGATTTACTCGACACGCTACGATTGCCGTGTTTGGCGACCTTGGCGCCCGCCGCCGCGGCAACAAAGGCCGCAGTGGTGGAAATATTAATGGTATTAAAGCCATCGCCACCGGTGCCAACGATATCAACGATGCCATTGCTAAGGTTATCGCCATTCGAGTAGGGAAACGTCTTGGCAGCGGCGCGCATCGCATCGGCGGCGCCGCTGATTTCATCAATGGTTTCGCCGCGCATCTTGAGCGCGACTAACATTCCAGCCATAGTGGCTTCACTCATTTCACCGCGAATTAACGCGCTAAAAATCTCAAAGGTGTGCTCGCGACTTAAACTCTTACCTTGGTATAAAACGTCGAGTAAAGGCTGAATATTGTTTGTACTCATGCATTTACTCCTGCTGTCATGTCTTGGGTCAGAAATGCCAAGGTTTGAATGAGCAGTGTGCTGCCCAACGTTGTCAGAATGGATTCTGGGTGGAACTGAAACCCAACGGCTCTATGCTCAGGGTGCAAAATTGCCATCGGCATAGCGTCAGTGGTTGCAATCACTTGCAAGCAATCCGGTACTTGAGTGGCAACGAGACTGTGATAGCGGGCAACGGGCAGGGGAGAGGGCAAACCAGCAAATACGCCAGTACCGTCATGGAAAGTGGGGCTTGCCTTGCCGTGTACCACAAAAGGTGCGCGTGCCACTGTGCCGCCGTAATATTCCACCATGGCTTGATGCCCAAGGCAGATACCCAGCATAGGCACCTTACCCGCAACTTTGGCGATAAGTGCCATCATAGAGCCTGCCTCATGGGGCGCACCTGGTCCTGGTGATAACACGAGGGCTGCAGGCTCTTGTTCGTTAAGCAGTTTTTCAGCTATATAATCGGCGGCAACATCGTTGCGGTAAATCACCACTTCACAGCCAAGGCTGCGAAATTGATCCACTAGGTTATAGGTAAAGGAGTCAAAGTTATCGAGTAGATAGAGTTTCATGTTTGGCTCCTATTTATATTGCACAGAAGAGGATTGTGCTGAAGTGGATTGAGCTGACGATTCATTCACTGGTGATTCAGTTACTTGCAGTCCAGCGCCCATTTTTATGGCTGAAATCACGGCTTGGGCTTTTTGACGGGTTTCATCTGCCTCGCTTTGGGGATCCGAATCAAATACCACGCCCGCGCCCGCTTGAATAAAGGCGGTGCCATTTTTAACAAAGGCGGAGCGGATAACGATGCAAGTGTCCATGTCACCAAGGGCATTAAGGTAACCCACAGCGCCGCCATAACTGCCACGACGGGCTTTTTCCGCTTGGCGTACCAGTTGTGATGCACGTACTTTTGGTGCGCCGACTAAAGTACCCATATTCATGCAGGCTTGATAAGCATGCAGGGCATCTAAATCTTGGCGTAATTGCCCCGTTACGCGGCTGACGAGGTGCATCACGTGGGAATAACGGTCAACTTTTAATAATTCGGCGACTTTGCGGCTGCCGCTTTGGCTGATGCGTGCGATATCGTTGCGCGCTAAATCGACCAGCATTAAGTGTTCCGACAGTTCTTTTTTATCTAAACGCAGTTCAAGTTCAATACGGCTGTCTAAGTCAAAATCAATCTCGCCCGTTGTGGTTTTGCCGCGTTTGCGGGTGCCAGCAATTGGGTAGACTTCGACTTGATTACTGCTGGCATCAAATTTGAGCGCACTTTCTGGTGAGGCACCAAAAAGCGTGAAATCTTGGCCTCTGAAATAAAACATGTAAGGGCTAGGGTTAGTCAGGCGCAGGGCACGATAAGCCCCTAAAGTATTCGGGCAAGGCAAACTAAAGCTACGGGATGGCACTACTTGGAAAATATCGCCCGCAATAATGTGTTCTTTCAAATCGATAATGGTTTGTTTGAACACCTCATCGGAAATATTGACTTGCTCAGTTGCGTCGATGGCGACCAGTGTCGGTATATCGGCAGGTGAATTACCGAAGGTTTTACACTCTGCAGTTAAACTTTGTACCCGCTCACTTAGCGTTGCGGTTATGGCGGCATATTGAGCTGAATCGTGACTGAAGTTATGGGTAATGATGTCGGCTTGTTTCTGTTTATGATCGATAAGGATTAAGGTTTCAGCGAGGTAAAATAAGTAGTCAGGGCAATCGTTATCGCGGTTCGGTACGGCGGGCAGTGGTTCAACGGTATCAATCAAGTCGTAGGCCAGCACGCCACCTAAAAACAGATCCTCAAAGGCGGGTTTAGTCTGGCTGTCAGTATGAGCGCCACAATTAATCTGCTGGATAAACATCCGCAGGCCATCGAGTGGCGAGGTCGATTTTAAGCGTGCATCTTCATCCTGCAGCTGAGTGTCTTTTTGCAGTGTGACCACTAAGGTCAAGTTATCTCGGGCGACATTGACAGCAGTACTGAAAAAGAGCTCGATGGGATCAAGTAAGCTCGCGCCATTGTCGGTCAGTGCGGTGAAGGTCAGCTGATAACCGTCACAGCGGATCATCATGGCGGCATGGGTCATTACCATGCTTTTTAAGTGATCTTTACTGTCGATTTCGGCCGATTCGAGCAACATAGTATGGGGCGCATCTTGGGTGATGTGCTGATATAAGCGTAGTGGATCGCTGTGGTAGGTTAATGCCGCCTTGAGTGTGCTTGAGCGTGCGAATGTCTGTTTGGGCATGTTCATACTCCAGCTACCTGATAAAATGTCTTTAACATCATGAGTTATCTCGCTTTCTTAATCTTGTTACCCGAGTCTGCCGACATTTTTCGCACCTAACAAAAAAGCCCGCATTTCTGCGGGCTTCTTGTTGATTCTGGTCACTTTCAAATGAGCACAGAGCTTCACACCACCCGCTACGTTGGGAAGTGCCACCACCAAATGATGTTTAATGAAGCGTTAATGTGTGTCATTTAAAAGGGTCTCGCTAATTCGTTAATTGATGTATAGAAAACCTTAGCTGGAGCTGAATGTCAATTGAATATTTTTCACTTCCTGCGATTTATTCGCTGCAATGATGCATAAAATTGATGTTACTCAGCCACAAAATACGAGATAGCAGCGCATTTGTTAACAAATTCGCGTACAATAGCGCCATGAATACTCAAAGCATATTGGCTGATCTACACAGCCACACGACCGCGTCCGATGGTCAGTTAACGCCGTCTGAATTGGTGGCAAGAGCCCTTGAAAAGGGGGTGCAGTTATTTGCCATTACCGATCACGACACAGTGGCTGGTTTACCTGAAGCCCGTGCCTTTAATCAGGCGCAAGCTACTCCATTGAAATTGATTTCTGGCGTGGAAATATCTACTCGCTGGAACAGTTATGATATCCACATAGTGGCGCTTAACTTCGATGCTGATAATCCAGCGTTATTAGCATTTTTAGAAAACCAGCGTGAATTACGTGAATTACGTGCTCAAGAAATTGGCCATAGATTAGCTAAAGCCGGCATTGAAGGTGCCTACGAAGGTGCTAAGGCGTTGGCGGGTGATGCGGCATTGAGCCGTGGACATTACGCTCGCTGGATGGCTGAAAATGGTCATGCTGTGGATATGCCCAGCGTCTTTAAACGCTACCTTGCACGCGGTAAAACCGGTTATGTGCCTAATAATTGGGGTGATATGGCCAGTGCCATTGATATCATCCATAACGCAGGTGGATTAGCCGTGTTGGCGCATCCCAGTGGTTATAAGTTATCGGCTAAGTGGCTTAAGCGCTTAGTGCGTGAATTTAAAGAAGCGGGTGGAGATGCCATGGAAGTGGTGCTTGGCCAGCAAACGTTAGACGACAGGGCCAATCTTGTGGCGCTGAGTGTCCAAAACCAGTTGCTTGCATCGATAGGGAGTGATTTTCACTTTCCGAGCAATTGGATAGAATTAGGTAAAAATCTGTATCAGCCCCAAGGTATTGATTGGGTCTGGCAATCGGAATCTTGGATGGAACGACCATGAGTCAGTTTTTTTATGTACATGAAGTAAATCCGCAAACGCGGCTTATTAGTCAGGCGGTCGCCGTATTGAAAAGCGGCGGTGTGATTGTTTATCCCACCGATTCGGGCTATGCCTTAGGCTGCTTGATTGGTGAGAAAGACGCGATGACGCGGATGGCGAGAATTCGTCAAATTGAGAACGATCATAACTTTTCCTTGATGTGCCGTGATTTATCCGAACTTGCGACTTACGCTAAAGTGGATAATCAGGCGTATCGCATCCTAAAAAGTTGCACGCCTGGGCCTTATACGTTCATTTTCAAAGCGACTAAAGAAGTACCGCGTCGCTTACAAAATGACAAGAAAAAGACCATAGGTATTCGTGTGCCCGACAATGTGATCGCACTGGCGTTGCTTGAAGCCTTAGATGCGCCGCTGATGTCGACCAGTTTAGTGATGCCAAATGCAGAATTTGCCGAGTCTGATCCTGAACAAATTCGCGATTTGCTCGAGCATCAAGTGGATGTGATTATCCATGGCGGTTATTTAGGTGAAAAACCGACGACAGTGATTGATATGTCTGAAGATGGCGCCGAGATTTTACGTGAAGGCGCGGGTGATATCACGCCGTTCCTCTAAATCTGCCGCATTAGATTTATCGCTAATGGATGCGGGTAAGTGATTCGGATAGTGGTAGTCAACATTTGGCAGTTTTATCGCCGTAGATTTACAGGTATAATCGCGCGTTTGGCGTTAACCTAGGTTGGATAGCGCAGTGTTAACGGAGCAAGATAGCGGATGCAGGGCACGCAACAGAGTTTACCCTTAGCCGTTATTCGTGGTCAGGCAATGACCGAAATGCCGCTGGATTTGTTTATTCCGCCTGAGGCATTGGAAGTGTTCCTCGAGTCCTTTGAAGGGCCATTGGATTTACTTTTATATTTGATCCGTAAGCAAAAATTAGACGTTGTCGATTTACCCATTCAGCAAATCACCGCGCAGTATTTAGAATATATTACGTTGCTGACTCAGGCTCGAATCGAACTTGCTGCCGATTACTTAGTAATGGCGGCAACGCTTGCCGAGATTAAATCCCGTTTGCTGCTGCCGCGTATGGTGGCCGAAGATGAGGTTGAGGAAGATCCACGGGCACAGCTTATTCGGCAGCTTAAAGCCTATGAAGTGATTAAAGAAGCGTCGCAAAAACTCGATGATTTACCGCGGCTCGAGCGGGATGTATTTCAAGCCAAAGCAGTGGCAGCACCCGACATTAAGCCGTTAATGATCCCGCCAGAAGTTTCGTTGTTTGAAATTGCCCGCGCCTTTGGTGATGTACTCAAACGTATCGATGCCTATGAAGATCATCATGTTAAGCGTGAACAGTTATCGACTCGTGAGCGCATGAGCCAGATTTTAGCCATGTTGAACTCGGAAGATTTTACGGTATTTGAACGTTTATTTACCCTAGAAGAAGGCCGTGCCGGCGTGGTAGTCACCTTCTTAGCTTTGATGGAATTAGTCAAAGAATTATTGGTCGAATTGTACCAAACAGAGCCGTTTTCAACTATTTACGTTAAGGCCTATTAATTGATGCAGATAAATCCGACTCAATTAAAACAGCTTATTGAAGCGAGTTTGTTTGTATTGGGGAAACCCTTGTCGGCGAAAATGTTGAAAGACACTGTATTGGTGGATTTCACGGTTTCTAGAGACAAAATAAAAGCTGCATTGGATGAGCTGCAGCAGGATTATCAAGACAGAGGTGTGCAACTTGTGAAAGTCGCTGGAGGTTATCGCTTCCAGACCTTAGAAGTCTTGAGTCCTTTTTTGCAGCCTCTGTGGCAAGAAAAGGCGCCTAAATATTCGCGTGCGACATTAGAAACCTTGGCGGTGATTGCTTATCGTCAACCTGTGACTCGCGGCGATATTGAGCAGGTGCGCGGTGTGGCCATTAGTAGTCACATCATAAAAAGTTTGTCAGATAGACATTGGATTAAAGTAGTTGGCCATAAAGAAGTACCGGGGCGACCCGCGTTATATGCCACTACCTTAGAATTTTTAGCATATTTTGGCTTAGATACCTTAGCGGATTTACCGCCGTTGTCGGATACTGAGTCATTGCAGGCGGTTTTTTCAGGTTTGAAATCAACGCCAGAACAGTCAGAAGAGCAAAATACTAAATGAGTGAAAAATTGCAGAAAGTCTTGGCCCGTGCAGGCCATGGCTCCCGTCGTGAGATGGAGGCATGGATTGCTGCAGGCCGAGTTAGTATTGATGGTGAAATTGCTAGCCTTGGGGATCGTATTGAAGCTGATGCTAAAGTGCGTATCGATGGCAGAGCCATTTCGTTAAAGTCTGCCGAAGATGTGATTTGCCGTGTGCTGGCATATCATAAACCTGAAGGCGAAATTTGTAGTCGTAAAGATCCTGAAGGCCGTCCAACGGTATTCGATCGCTTACCTAAAGTGCGTGATTCACGCTGGGTAGCGGTTGGTCGTTTAGACATTAACACCTCAGGCTTATTGTTGTTTACGTCAGATGGTGAGTTGGCGAACCGTTTAATGCATCCATCGAACGAAGTCGACCGCGAATACGCAGTGCGTACCTTTGGTGAAATCCCTGAGGCGACAGTGCAACGTTTACGTACTGGCGTCATGTTAGAAGACGGCCCTGCGCAGTTTGATAGCATCAAACCAGCGGGCGGCGAAGGCATGAACCAGTGGTGGCATGTGTGTTTACGCGAAGGTCGCAACCGTGAAGTGCGCCGTTTGTGGGAATCCCAAGAAGTGCAAGTGAGCCGTTTGATCCGTATTCGTTATGGTATGGTCGAACTGCCAAAATCACTGCCTCGTGGTGGCTGGGTTGAATTGCCCGTAGAGCAAGTTAACTACTTGCGTAAGCTGGCAGGTCTTGAGCCCGAAACTCGTACTATGCTTGCTGCCGATAAACACAGCGTAGCCCGTGCTCAGGTGAAGAGTGCTAAAATTCGCCGCGCCGTACGTAAGCATAAAGTGACCGGATCGGGAAAACCTAAGCCATCGCGTCAGCGCAGCTAAGTTGTTTTATCCCAATGAAAAAGGCCGCTAAGCGGCCTTTTTGCTTTCTGTTATTTGCAGCTATGTTATAACAAGTCTCAGTTGGATTGAGGAGTGAATGGATGAAGCTAATTTCAGTGAAACGGATTTGGGAACACGCTGCCCATAATGCGTTTACCGATTTAATCACGTTTCAGGGGGCACTGTTTTGCGTTTTCCGTGAAGGGACTGCCCATGTGTCACCCGATGGTGCGCTACGAATTCTACGCTCAGCGGATTTAGGCGACACTTGGCAGAGCGTGGCGCTGATCCGTTCGGATGAGGCGGATTTACGCGATGGCAAACTGATTGAGTATCAAGGAGAATTACTCTTACTCGGCGGCGGGACTTTACACGATAAGTCCGGCTTACAATCACATCTTTGGCGCTCAGCCAATGGGCTAGCGTGGTCGGATGCGTTAAAAGTCGCGGATAAAGGCTATTGGTTATGGCGCTTAACCGAGCATCAAAATGCACTCTATGGCGTGGGTTATCGCGCTGGGCCTGATGGCGATACCCGCTTGTATAAAAGTGATGATGGGGTGCAGTTTGAGACTTGGTTAAAGGTGTTTAATAATCAAGGTTATGTCAACGAAACTGCCATTGTTTTTCATCAAGAAAACGGCTTTTGTCTATTGAGGCGCGATCCCGTATGGGGCCCAGAATTTGTCGGTTTACTCGGCCGCAGTCAAATGCCATTCACTGATTGGCAATGGCAAGAACTCGATAAGCGCATTGGTGGGCCAGTGATGTTGATGTATCAATCCCGTTTGTTGGCTGTAGTGCGTTTATATGATGAACAAGTTAGAACGGCTTTAGTTGAAATTCATCCAGATACTGGCGTGGTTCAAGAACTACTGACACTGCCATCGAAGGGCGATACCAGTTATGCGGGCGTTGTGATTGACGGAAATGAGTTGTGGGTAAGTTATTACTCCAGCCATGAGTTAGCTGACTCACCGCTGGATACACAAAATTCGCTTGATGAGTCAAACAGAGTCGCCAAAGCTAAAACGATGATTTATTTTGCAAAAATTCAGTTAAGCTAAGATTTGCGGTGCGCTATCTTTGTCGTACTTAATGTCATCGACAAGTTCTGGGTTTCATTTTGAGAATATCTAAAATAATAAAGAGCCATAAATAGGCCCTTTAATATTGCTGAATCATACCGGCAGAAACTCAATAAGCGATTCGATTACTGTGCGTTAAACTGCTGTCCGTTGACGGCACTAGAATCTTGACCCATCAAATATAGATAGGTCGGCATGATCTCTTCAGCGGTTTTGAGATCCAGTGGATTCTCAGCAGGGTAGGCTTTAGCGCGCATCTCAGTGCGGGTAGCTCCTGGATTGATGCTGTTGACTCGAACCGAGGTGCCATCGCATTCATGGGCGAGAACTTGCATCATGCCTTCGGTTGCAAACTTAGAGAAAGCATAAGGTCCCCAATAGGCGCGGCCTTGACGACCCACACTGCTCGACGTAAAGATAATCGATGCACTGGGTGCTTGGCGCATCACAGGTAGTAATGCTTTAGTTAGCATGACTTGGGCCGTGACGTTCACTTTGAGCACGTCTTCGAGTGATGGAATATCTATGTGTTCAAACGGACCTAAGGCACCGAGTAAGCTAGCGTTATGTAATAAGCCGTCTAAATGATCGAATTGCTCGGCTATGGTATCGGCCATATCGCGATAATTTTGTTCCGTTGCGCCCTTAAGATCCAATGGCACTATGGCAGGTTTGGGATAACCGGCTTGTTCTATTACGTCGTAAACTGCTTCCAATTTTTTCACTGTTTTACCAAGTAAAATCACAGTGGCGCCGTGTTTTGCAAACTCAATGGCGGCGGTTCGGCCTATGCCAGCACCAGCGCCTGTGACTAAAATCGTCTTGCCCTTGAGTAAATCTTTTGCTGCTTGATATTCCAACATGAGTCTCTTTTTCCTCTTGGCGAGAATGCCCGCCACTTCTAGAGTCGCCGAAGTGATAAACGTATGTTTCAAACAAATGAATGAAACTTTGTTATCAATAGCTAAAATCTTTGTGACAAACTTGTGGCTAACTCAATATTTTTACGTTAACTTGAAATGAGTTAGGGGCTAACATAAGCCCTATTGGTCACAGATCTAAAAGCTATTGTGACTAATTTCTTGGGGAAAACAAAACTATTACAACAAGATTTGGGGAAAAAAGATGAAAAGACTCATTTTGGGTGTTGCGATTGCATCTGCACTGGGCCTCACAGGATGTGGTGAGGACAGTTTTAATGAACTCAAGGATAAGACAGAAGTGCTCATCCCTGAATCGCACATGGTGTTCGACCCTGCTAATTCAAAAGTTCCATTACCGAATGATTTGCTGTTCAGTGGTACCAAAGATGGCACATTATCGATTCCGGGTGAAAGCTCGGGCAATTATGTTGATCCACAAATAGCGCTTGGGGCGTTAGATGGGTGGTCGACGACATCACCTATTTCTATTGATATCGATTTGGCGAAAAAACATGACGGTACACCGCTGACCTTAATGGCGGCATCGGTTGCACAACCGGGTGCTGTCAGAATGTTTGAAGCTACAGTAGGCGGCGCATTATCGTCTGATCCCGAATGTAAGGCTAAACCGTCAGTTTCAGCCTGTAAAGTGGGCGCTGAGTTGCAGTTTGGCGTTGACTTTATATCAACCGCTTCGGGCAAAAAAGTGGTAATAATTCCGCTTAAGCCACTCAAAGCTGGGCAATCTTATATTTATGCGACAACGAATCTTATTCAAGATTCTGAAGGTCGTGGTATCGCTCCTTCAACGACCTATGGTTTGTTGAAGCTGGATATCAATACGTTACCTTTAGAAACGCCAGACCAATTGATGCTGCAAACCTTAGTGAACAGTTATGAGAAAGGGATTGCTGCGGCCCATAAGGTCGATCCTTTAACCATCAGTTACTCTGGCTTATTTACAACTCAGTCTGTTGCTAACGTCTATGAAACCACCAAATTGCTGATGGCGAAGGGAGCTCCCTATGCACCAAGCTTTGCCCAGATGCCAACACCAACAGGATTGACAGTGGCACAAGTGGCGGGCTTAACACCAGCTGCTGGAGCTGCCTATGTTGCCGCAAACTTGGCTGATGTGTATACGGCAAAAATTAAACTGCCTATTTACGGTGATTGTTCTTCAGTTGGTTGTTTATCCGCTGAAGGTAAACCATTAATTAATGGTCATTGGAAAGCACAAGGTGATAGCCCTGTATCTGTGCTACTAGCACTGCAAGCGGGCACACTCAGCCAGAATAATTTTGGTATGCAAGCGGTGGCTAATGGTATTGCTAATCCTGCTGATGCTTTAGCCAATCCCTCGTTAATGGCGGGTAAAACATGGGTTTTAGACGATGGTACGGCAGTTGATAAAACCAAACATCTGACTAAATTCAATCCTATTCCAGCAATCAAAGGTTATGAAACAGTATCTGTACTGATTTCTATGCCCAATGCAACGAAATTGGCCGCTTTTTATCAACAGCAAGGTCGTGAGTTTATTCCTCCTACATCTGGTTGGCCAACAACAATTGCCCTTCACGGTTTAGGTGGCGGTAAAGAAATGTCATTGGCCTATGCCGGCACGTATGCGGCAATGGGGGTTGCAACTGTTGCTATTGATATGCCACTTCACGGTGCGCGTTCATTCGATGCTAACGGTGATGGGATTTATGAAGTCTCTGCGACAGATCCTGCCTTCGGTGCAGTTGTCGGTAAACCGGATGCCTTTAAAAATGGTAACCCGTTGGTGTTTGTGAATATTTCTAGCACTTTGTCGGTGCGAGATAACTTCCGTCAAGCGACGATGGACCATTTAGGGGTGCGTCTTGCTCTTACGGGCTTAGCACAGGGCTTAGCACAAGCAGGTCAGCCGCAAGTATTTGATGTGACTAAAATCAGTGCTCAAGGTCTGAGTTTAGGCGCCATTGTGGGCACTGATTTTGCGACCTATGCCAGCACAGGTATGAAGAATCCAGCAACCGGCGATGCCTTGCCAAATGCTTATGCTATCAATGCTGTATCCTTAGTTGCGCCAGCAGGTGGATTAGCAGGATCATTCGCAGGTTCTGCAACCTTTGGCCCAGTGCTGTTTAGTAATATTACGGCATCTGCAACTTTCCAAGCACAGGTCGATGCGGCTAATACAGCAGGTTATGAGCCTGGTAGCCCTGAATATGCGGCACTGGTGCAGGGGGTGTATGCCCAATTTATTCCGACGTTTGCCTTTGCGGTTCAAACAGCGGTAGATTCTGCAGATCCTGTTAACCATGCTGCTATGTTAAAAGCGACTGGCTTACCTGTGCACTTAATTGAAGTGGCGGGTGATGGTAACGGTAACTTAGCAGACCAAGTGCTGCCTAATCGCGTCGATAACTTCCCATTATCGGGCACTGAGCCGCTGATCGCTGCTATCGGGCTACCTTGTGCCGATAGCACGAGCAAAGGTCATGGCGTTGTACGCTTCGCTAAAGGTCACCACAGTTCGATTGTTGATCCTAAAGAAAAGGAATCAACAGATGGTATGGCCGCGGCTGCCACGGTTGAAATGCAGACTCAAGTGGCAACCTATGCAGCTACTGCAGGTAAGGGCGATGCGACGATTTTAGTGACAAACAGTGAGGTCATTGCGACTTGTCCTAACTAATCTTGCCTTAATCGGAAAAACCCAGCCTTTGCTGGGTTTTTTTATGGGCCTTTAGGCTGTTAGAATAGCGCGCAATTGACTGAATGATGTAACGCCCTAACGGAGAACACTTTGGAATTTTTATACGAGTATGGAATGTTTTTGGCGAAAGCCGTCACAATAGTGGTCGCAATCGTTGCCGTTATTATTGTGGTGTTGGCTTCCACTGTAAAACACAAGTCAGATAAGGGCGAGCTGAGGATCACTAACTTGTCTGAAGAGTTAGAAGAACTTAAGCATGGCTTAAAAGAAGAACTTTTGTCAAAGAAACAATTCAAAGCCTATGAAAAGCAATTAAAAGCTGACGAAAAGGCAAAAGACAAGGCCGCAGATGAAGCCTGCACGGGCAAAGTGTTTGTGATTGATTTTAAGGGCAGTATCGATGCCGCTGAGGTTGCATCACTGCGTGAAGAAATCAGTGCAATTATTGCTATCGCAGAAAAAGGCGATGAAGTGGTTGTCAATGTAGAGAGTGGCGGTGGTATGGTGCATGGTTATGGTTTAGCCTCCAGCCAGTTAGATCGCTTACGCCAAGCTGATATTCCATTGACTGTCTGTGTTGATAAAGTCGCCGCCAGTGGTGGCTATATGATGGCCTGTGTAGCGAATAAAATTTATGCTGCACCTTTTGCCATTGTCGGTTCTATTGGTGTTGTTGCTCAACTGCCTAACTTTAATCGCCTGCTGAAAAAGCATGAAATTGATTATGAGCAACATACGGCTGGTAATTTTAAACGCACCTTGACAGTGTTTGGTGAAAACTCCGATGAGGGAAGACAGAAGTTTCAAGAGGAACTCGAAGAAACCCACGTCTTATTTAAAGCGTTTGTTGGTAAGTATCGCCCTGAGTTGGATTTAGTGAAAGTCGCTACTGGCGAGCATTGGTACGGTCAGCAAGCCATTGAATTAGGTTTAGTTGATGCGATTTCGACCAGCGATGATGTGATAATGTCACTCGCCACAGAGCGTACTGTATACAAGATACGTTATCAGGTGAGAAAGAAACTCGCTGATAAAATTGCCCACGGTGCCTCTTTGTCTGTGAACGCTATTTTTAATCGCCTCATAGAAAAAAATCGTCCTATGTAATTCTGTCTATTGGTGAATAAAAGTAAAAACGCCTGCATTTGCAGGCGTTTTCATTTGCTTAGCTTTCGCGGCTAATACCGAAGTGGGTTAGATTTGATAGCTGATATGTTGATGGAAGCGTACGATGAGATCTTCACGCTCCGGATCGACACCTATGTCCGCAGCAAAGGCCTTCAGGGCTGTTTCAACATTGTTCATAAAGCGACCGAAACCCGAATCGTCACAGTCCTTAGTACCTGCCACTATGGTAAAGTGCGCGGCTTCGACCAAGTTATCGGCATCCCAACGACGGATCACTTGTTGCTCAGTCGCATTAGGATCGAACCCTATCATTTGTACTTCGGCTTTGCTGTCGAGCTTTTCAAACTTACTGTTACGCACAAGTGGTGTTAAGCCGTTCGCTATCATAGCAAGGCGTGTCAGTTGTCTATTAGCTGCCGCTTTGAGGAAGCAGTCTTCAAGATGCTGATATAAAGGCGTAAAGTCAGTGGCTGAGTCAGGTAATAAACCCTGTTTGAGTTTGCGACTCAGCGGCAAGCTCACCGTCACATAGGTAAGAGAGCTAACGTTTTCTGGTAACTCACATTTTCTGGCTTTATATCTTGGGCCGATGGCGCGCAGTTTATAACCATAGGTTTCTTTATAGCCCTTAGCTTTTGCGAACAGATCATAGGATAAATGCTGATGGTCGCGGACCTTAACCTTAAGATCGCTTATTGGCATTAAGGGCATTAATTCAGTGAGTAACTCACGCACCTTGATATGGAAACTGGCGGAATTACTGCGAATATCGTCACCTGTGGCGAGAAACACAATGCGCAGTTTACGGGCGCGATAGTTTTCTTGCGAGAATAAGTTTTGGGCTTCGTGGTAGGCTGGGTTATAAAAAAATAGAATTTGTTCAGTGGTTTGGAAGCAATACGCTTCGGTATGGTAACGCACTACTGGCAGTTTATCGTTAGTGATCACGTGAACATTACGGAGATCGTGTTGTTCTGCCAAATTAAATATCAAACGGCTTAAAGTTTGATAACAGCTTTGATAATCGGGATATTGATTGAGTAGCTCATCCGTCACCTTGATTTCGGCTGTGATGTATTGATTTGTACGGGCTTCCTTGGGTATGTACACTTTTTGCTGATGGCTAAGGGACATATTGACTCCTTGTTTGAGTTAACCATTTGCTAACACGAATTTTACTGTTTATCTATAGGGTGAATCTTGCGTTAGAACACGTTTTTATCCGTTGAGTATGAGTTTAGCTAAGTAAGCGGTTCGTTAGCTTAAAATAGCAGCTATTTTATTGGGTTAACGCATCTTCTATCCATGGTTGCACCCAAGCCGCAATCTGAGCTTGTGCCTTTTCGTTGGGATGAATGCCATCCCTTTGCATTAATTCTGGATGGGGCGCGATATCCTGCATAAAGAAGGGGATCAACACTATATCCAGGGTTTTAGATATGTCTTGATACACTTGGGTGAACTTTTGGGTATAGCGAGGGCCATAGTTAGGCGGTACCATGATCTCGGTCAGCAGCACTTTTGCGCCGCTATCTTTGGCTAGGGTAATGATTTGGATTAGATTATTTTCGAGTTGCGTTGGGGGGAATCCACGTAAACCATCATTACCTCCCAGTTCAACGACCACAAGGTCGGGAGCAACAGAATCGAGCAAGGCGGGTAATCGGCGTAGGCCGCCCGCTGTGGTTTCGCCGCTCACTGAGCCATTGGTAAACTGATGTTCGGGCAGATTTTTTTGCAGTAGTGCTACCCAGCCTGACTGTTCTGCCATGCCGTAGCTAGCGCCTAAGCTATCGCCGAGGATCAGTATCTTTGCCGCGTGAGCGGGCGTGACCATGAGTACACTCAGTAGGATGAATGCCCCTAGGGTCTTCGCCATTGATTTTAATCTTAGCGATTGATACCAGAACGATTTATATAAGAAGGATCCTATGTCTAACGTCATCTTAAAAAACAGTGCCATTAATGTTGTTAACCTCGAAAAATCAGTGATTACTCAGGAAGGAACGCTCACTATCCTCAAGGGCATTAACTTAGATGTCAAGCAAGGTGAGAGTGTGGCTATTCTCGGCCCATCAGGCTCGGGCAAATCCACCTTATTGGGATTGCTTGCGGCGCTTGATACGCCTACGTCGGGGGAGATTTGGCTCGATGGTGTGGCATTATCACCATTGAATGAAGAGCAAAAAGCGGCACTGCGTAAACAGAAGGTCAGCTTTATTTTTCAATCCTTTATGTTAGTGGATACCTTAACTGCACTCGAGAACGTCATGTTACCCGCCGAGCTTGCGGGCGTGAGTAATGCCAAGGAAAAAGCGCAGGCCATGTTGGTGCGGGTTGGTTTATCCCATCGTTTGACCCATTTACCCAAACAGCTCTCGGGTGGTGAACAGCAAAGGGTGGCGATTGCCCGCGCTTTTATCTGTGAGCCTACAGTCTTGTTTGCCGATGAACCAACAGGCAATTTAGACAGCGTCAACGGCCATAAGATTGCCGATATGTTGTTTGAGCTTAATCAAGAAAGCCATACAACTTTAGTCCTTGTTACCCATGATCTGCTGCTGGCCAAGCGGTGTGAGCGTCAATTGGTGATGGATAACGGCCATTTACAGGAAGATATCACTCAAACAGAACCGCTAGCCGATGTTAAGGAGGCTTAATAATGGAGTTAAGTCTGGCATGGCGCCTGTTTAAACGCGAGTTACAGCAGGGACAATTGTTATTGATTATCCTCGCTATTACGCTCGCGGTTTTGTCTGTGAGTGGCTTAGCGCGGGTGAGTGAACGTCTGCAAGTGGCAATTAGTGGTCAAGCGTCACAGTTTATTGCTGCCGACCGTATTATCGATTCGCCGGTTAAAATTGATGCGGCGATTTTATCCAAAGCCGAAGCGCTTGGGCTTAAGCATGTGACTAACATGCAATTTAATTCCATGGTCTATTCGGGAGATAAGTTTCAGTTAGTCACAGTACGCGCCGTAGAGTCGGGTTACCCGCTTAAGGGCGATATTGAACTCACCAGTGGTAAAACCAAGGCGTTACCTCAAGCGGGCGAAATCTGGTTTGAGACTCGCTTAGGCGGACTTTTGGGTTATCCCAAATCCATCGAACTAGGTAACAGTGAATTTGTGCTCAGCAATGAGATCAGTCGCTTGCCCGACGCGGGCTTTAATCCTTTTGCTTCATCGCCCGTGGTATTGATGCGCATGGAAGATGTCGCCAAAACGGGAGTGATTCAACCGGGCAGCCGCGTGACTTATCTGTATCAATTTGCTGGCGATGAAGCTTCGCTTACGGCCTTTGAGCAAAGTGTTAAACCGCTTTTGAATAGCACCCAGCGTTGGGTCGATGTGCAATCCGGTGACTCGCCGATAGCGGGAGCGGTTAAGCGAGCGGAGCGCTTCTTACTGCTGGCAAGTTTGATGGGCATTGCATTGGCCTGCGCGGCGATAGGTATTGCCGCCCAGCGTTATTGTCAGCGCCATTACGATGTGGTGGCCATGCTGAAAACCTTTGGCGCCTCGGCAAAGCAAATTCGTCTGTTGTTTGGTACTCATTTATTGTTGGTAACGCTACTGGGAATTGGTCTAGGTCTTATTGGGGGAGGGTTACTCGATTTTGGGATCAGTTACCTATTGCCACCCGAAATTGCGGCCTATTCACCGCCACTCACACGGCCATTATTACTCGGCATCAGCACAGGGCTCATCAGCGCCTTTATGTTTTCGGCTTATCCATTGATGCGTTTACTGGCTATTCCGCCACTGCGGGTGTTGCAGCGTCAGTTAGAAGGCTTACAGCTTGGTATGTGGCTGCATTTGCTACTGAGTCTAGGGGCTATGGCGCTACTGGGCTATTTGTATTCCCAAAGTTGGACTTTGACTCTGACTGTGGTCGCGGCTGTGCTATTGCTGGCTGTGCTATTAAGTCTGCTTGGATTTGTGATGATACGAGCAGGACACAGTGTTGGTATGAAGACTACCAATCCTTTGCAATTAGCGCTGGCGGGGCTAAGGCGTCGTGCGCGGCAAAATGCGGTGCAATTGGTTGGCTTTAGCGCTGCACTGGTACTGTTATTGACTATTTTGGCGTTAAGACAAGATTTACTTAACGAATGGCAAAAACAGTTGCCCGAAAATGCGCCTAATTATTTCCTTGTCAATATTGCGCCTGATGATGCAAAGCCCTTGAATGATTTCATGACGGCGAAGGGGATAGTGGCGACGGACATTTATCCGGTGATCCGTGGCCGATTAACTCAAATTAACGGTGAAGCGCTGATTTCGAATGAACAGTCAGAAGCGGGTGAAAAGGGAAGAGTGGGCATTTCGCGCGAGTTAAACCTAACGTGGCGCAATACACTGCCTGCTAACAACGAACTGTTAGAGGGGCATTTTAATCAAGCCGCCGATGAAGTGTCGGTGGAGTCCGGCGTGGCGGAGCGTCTAGGTATTGGTCTTGGCGATAAGCTGACTTACGTGATTGATAATCAAGAGCTCACAGTTAAAGTTGCCAGTATTCGTGCCGTGCATTGGGAAACACTGCAACCGAACTTCTTTATGATTTTCACCCAAGAAGCGCTCGCGCCTTTTGCGTATACCTCGATGGCGAGTTTTTATCTGAATGATCAGGCGACTAACGATAAGACTATTAATGCTGATGGTACGCCTAAGGATGCAGTGATCCTTGCGCTTATTCAGCAATTTCCGACGATATCTATCATAGATGTTGGCGCTATGGTGGGGCAGTTGCGGCAGATAATTGAGCAAGTGTCGCTGTCGTTGTCTTTAGTGCTGGCCTTAGTGTTATTAGCCAGTGCCTTAGTCTTGATTGCACAGACTGAGGCTGGCATGGCAACTCGGCAACGTGAACTGGCGGTGTTACGTACCTTTGGTGCTTCAGGATGGTTATTGCGCAGTGCAACGGGTTTAGAGTTCGCCTTACTTGGCGGTATTGCGGGTGTGTTAGCCGTAATTGTGGCCGAATTTGCGTTATATCTACTTAAGACGCAAGTATTTGAACTTAATGTATACATGCACTGGCCTTGGTGGGGTATTGCCCCTGTTTCTGGAGCCTTAATCGTCGCCTTACTAGGGGTTTGGCGTTGTCGACAATTGCTCAGCCAATCTTGCTCTGAGCTATTAAAGGCTGGGAGCTAGGGCGGTTTGTGAACTCTGTTGATGGGCTAAAACATAAAGCTTATTAAGACAACAAGCTGAGCCAACATTAAAAGCACTGATGCGACATAAGCTCAGTGCTTTTTTGTTATGGGGTTGATTCTGCTGCACTTGAATTGAATATGCTTTTTACATCGGCTTACAAATTGATCTGTGCTTAAGCAGGTAGCAACAGAACTTAGTGCAACGCAATGGGTCTATCTAACTGAGAACAGCGACTAGCTTATATATGCCATAGAGGGAATATTATGTTCAAAGGAATAACAAAACTGCTTAAGGATAATCGCTCCTTTTTTCTGTTTATCAGCTTAATGTTAGTGTTCAGGAGCGCTGTGGCCGATTGGAATACTGTGCCATCGGGTTCTATGCTGCCGACTATCGTCGAGGGTGATCGCATTCTTGTTAATAAGATGGCTTATGATCTTAGGGTGCCATTTACGCATATTGCATTAATTAAACTGGCAGATCCTGCTCGCGGCGATATTGTGGTATTTGACTCGAAAAAGGCCGATAAAAAACTGATCAAGCGGGTAATAGCTGTGCCAGGCGATACTGTGATGATGCTGGATAATCGCTTGTATTTAAACGGCGAACTGCTTAGCTACACATCCCAAGCATTGAGTGCTTATGCTCCCGCTGATGTGACAGAAATGCAGGAAAATTTACTCGGTATGGTCCACAGTATTCGCCTTAACCCTGTACCCTCAAGGCTTGCCAATTTTGGACCTGTCACAGTGCCAGATGCGCATTATTTAGCACTGGGTGATAACCGTGATAACAGCGCTGACTCTCGGGTTATTGGCTTCGTGCCCCGTGATGAGATTGTTGGCCGTTCAAGTTCAGTCGTTTTCTCCCTTGATTATGATGATTATTACCTGCCTCGGCCTGAACGCTTAATGCGTGAATTCTAGTCTTAACTATTTTGAACCATGAAATAGGGCGCCAAAGTCGGCGCCCTATTTTTTAAGTGATTGAGTTATAAACAACTACTTCATAAAGCTCAGATAGCCCTGTAAGACAATTAAGTTAACTATGTCGATGAAGAAGGCACCGACGATAGGTACTACCATAAAGGCTTGGGGTGATGGCCCTGTGCGTGAGACTAGCGCGCCCATATTCATTACCGCTGTTGGGGTTGCCCCCATACCAAAGCCGCAGTGGCCACCGGTGATCACCGCAGCATCGTAATTACTGCCCATGACTTTGAACGTCACGAAATAGGCAAAAATGGCCAACACTGCGGTTTGTACCAGTAATATCACCAGTAGCGGGATCGCTAAATCAAAAATTTCCCATAACTTTAAAGTCATTAAGGCCATTGAGAGGAAGAGTGACAGCGCGACAGTCCCTATCACATCGATACTTTCGGTATGGGGTTTGTAACCGCGGGTGAGTTCTGTGAGATTAGCGATGAGCACGCCAAGAAAAAGAGCATATACAAAGTCGGGCATCTTTAGCCATGCAATACCCGATTGGCTGATCCACATCGTGAGCCATTTTGATCCTGCAACACACAACAACAGTACAAACAGAGTTTCTAATATGGTTTTGGCGGTGACTTGGTCTTCTTCTAAGTGATCATAAGTGACTAAATGCGGATGTTCACTGTGATGCTTGCGGCCAACCCCATAGCGAGAAACGAGATTATGTTTACCGATTAATCGCTGTGCGACGGGGCCACCGATGATCCCACCCATGATCAAACCAAAGGTTGCCGCGGCCATAGCAAACTCTAAGGTGTTGATACCGTAGCGCTCAGCAAAGGTTTGTGACCAAGCGACGCCGGTACCATGGCCGCCCGACAGGGTAATTGATCCTGCGATAAGTCCCATGATGGGATCGAGCCCCAATAGGCTGGCTAAACTGACGCCGACGGCATTTTGAATCACAATATACATTGAGGCCACACCTAAAAAGATGAAGACTTTTTTACCACCGCTGAGCAATAGCTTGTAGTTTGCCGAGAGGCCAATGGTGCTAAAAAACATCAGCATTAAGGTATTTTGCAGTGATAGGCTGAAGTCGAGACTGATATTTTGAAAGTGAAGAAATGTGACTCCCGCGGCGACAACAAGGCCACCCACTATGGGTTCGGGGATATTATATTGCCTGAAGACACGTACATGGCGATTGATAGAGTGGCCGATAAACAGCACGAAAATGGCAATTAAAAATGATTCTAGCTCGCCAATCATATAGGTCATGTGCATGAAAATTCCTTACAAACTGTCTTAGTGCGGGCGTTTCATTGGGCACAATGTCCAATGAGAAGTAACCCATCTTGTTATTAAGTACCTGCTAATGCTGGATGTTAAGCGCTTGATGTCGAGGACAGATCAGTGTTAATCCGATAAAAAATTTAAAGGACGAGTAGGCGCGAGTGTGTATCGTTTTATGGTCTACAGACCAAGAACAGCAGATTAAATAGCCTGTTCCTGAGCATAAATAACTGTCTATTTATGAGGTGTTGCTGAGTCTATCTGTGGTCAAGGCTGAGGCGGTTGATGCGTGCCTCCTATGACCGAATGGAGGCGAGTTTAGCAGAAAATGGACGGATTGTCGCTAAATCATAATAGAAATCATGATGTTACATTCTTGTTTTTCTAGTGTTGCTAAAATAATGGCAAGATTGACGCTACAATATACCTGGTTGTTGAGCGGATTTGAATACTAAGATCCGCCTGCATCAGCGACTGATTTTATCAGCCTATTAAAGCTGAGTTTAGGCTCTAGCGTGCTAGCCTATTTGGCTAACACGTTTGTTAAGGCGTTATCAAGATCACTGAATTGAAACTGAAAACCCGCTTCGAGGGCGCGTTTGGGGTAAACAAATTGCCCTTCTGTCAGTAGCTCCGACATTTCGCCCATCGCTAAGCGTAATGCAAGCGGTGGGGTAGTGATTAACGCTGGGCGATTAAGTGCTTTTCCGAGCGCTTTGGTAAACACAGCGTTACTCACTGGATTGGGTGCAGTGGCATTAAATATGCCTTTACAGTGTTGTTGAGTGAGTAAAAAATCAATAAGGGAAATGAGATCCTGCACATGGATCCAGCTCATACCTTGGCGTCCATGGCCAATTGGGCCACCGAGTCCGAGTTTAAATGGCGGTAACATTTTCTCTAATGCGCCACCTTTTCCTAGCACGATACCAATACGGATAATGCAGACTCGTGTGTGCTCTGAGGTTGCATTTAGCGCCTCTTGCTCCCATTTTCGACAGATGTCATGGCTAAACTCAACATGGGCGCCACTAGACTCATCGAGTAATTTATCATCGTGCCGCCCGTAATAACCGACTGCCGAACCACTCACCATGATCTTAGGCGGATTACTACTCTGCTGTATGAGCTGAGTTAATCTTGCCGTAATATCCCAGCGACTATCACAAATACGTTGCTTCTGGTTTTTACTCCAACGTTTAGCGACTATGGGTTCACCCGCAAGATTTACAATGGCATCAATGTGATTTAAGTCGCTTAGCTCATCGAGACTCTCGAGGTAATGGTGCTGATTGCCGAGCACTTTTTGTGTTTGTTGCACCGAGCGAGTTAATAACGTCAGTTGATGATATGGCGCCAGTCGTTCGACTAATTGGCGGCCAATAAAGCCGCTTGCGCCGGTGATCAGTATATTCATGGAACCTCTCTTAATTGGTTAAGCTCTGTGGATATATACCAAAATGCGGTGTGCAACGATCACTTAGTCGGAGTATTTTTAGCCAGATTATTTTTGATAACATAACTCCATCGAGACTGAATCGGCAAAGCGTAGTGCATGGGGTTTGTCTATTTCGACACTGGCAAATTCAACCCAAGGATGCTCACTGGCGATGGCCAGCGTTTGGCTGGTGAGATTTTCGAGTAATGAGAAACGGTTATTCTCAATCAGTTCAATGATCTTTTTGGTGATAGTGCGGTAATTGAGCGCATCCTCAACATTGTCACTGTTGCGGGCACGTTCGGCACAATAATGGATCACGACGTTAATGATCACGTCTTGGCGATTTTGGATTTCATCTTCTTTAATGCCAATAAAAGTACGAAGTCTTAAGTTTTTAATGCGTATAATCGCGGTTTCTGGTTTCATAATGACAAATGGCTATCTTAAGCTAAAGTTGCTGAGGTTAAGTGGTTTCAAAGGTTAGCCTAACAATTTTATCTAAGATCAAGAAGGATTTTTAATAAATGACTCGACCTAATGCGCCCTCTGCTGCTTATCGTGGCTTTGCGGTTATGGCCTTTGTAGTGATTATTTTGGCAGGGATTAAGGCGGCGAGCCCGATTGTGGTGCCGTTTGTGCTGTCCAGTTTTCTTGCGGTGATTTGTAATCCTGCAATCGGTTTGATGACAAAGTTCCGTGTGCCTAAATGGCTGGCAGTGATCCTCTTGATGGGTTTTATTGTGTTGATGGGCCTATGGTTAGCCTCAGTCGTCGGCAGTTCTGTCAATGAGTTTTCCAAGCAATTACCCCAATATCGGGTGCAGTTAGTCGAGCAATTTGCTTGGATATTAAATAAGTTACATTCCTTCAATATTCAGATTTCCAAGGATCAAGTGTTAGCGTATTTTGACCCTGGCATGGCCTTGTCTATGACAACAAATATGCTGTCGGGTGTTGGCAATGTGATGGCGAATTTATTTCTGATCATCTTAACCATCGTCTTTATGCTGTTTGAAGCCCAATCGTTGCCAAAAAAATTGCATCTGGCGCTGGACGATCCCGATATGCGCCTCAAGCAGATTGACCGCTTTTTGCAATCGGTTAATCAGTACATGGTGATCAAGACGCTAGTAAGCTTAGCGACCGGGGTTATCGTCGGTGTGGGATTGACCTTCATCGGCGTGGATTACGCCATGTTATGGGCGGTGATTGCTTTCCTGTTTAATTACATTCCCAATATTGGTTCTATCATTGCCGCGATTCCAGCGGTGTTGTTGGCCTTTATTCAGCTTGGCCCTGCGGCGGCGGGGGGAACTGCACTTTTGTACGTGGGTGCCAACATGGTGATGGGCAATATCATTGAGCCTAAATTTATGGGGCGCGGTCTGGGGTTATCGACCTTAGTGGTGTTTTTATCATTAATTTTCTGGGGCTGGTTATTAGGTTCTGTGGGCATGTTGCTGTCAGTGCCATTGACTATGGTGGTTAAAATTGCCCTCGAATCGAGTAAGAGTGGTAATTGGTTAGCCATTTTATTATCGGACGATATCGAAGATAAGTTCTTGGCTAGTAACACGGAAAATGCAATTCCCAATGGCGATGAAGCCAATACAAGTGCAACTGAGAGTAAGTAGTAGAAGATGCAAAGTTTTATACAAGCGCTAGCGACAATTGAGTTAGGTGATGATGCGGTGCGGTTATTCCACGGCCGCGGTGGGCATTACGTGGGTTGTGAGCACCTATGTTTAGATTGGTTTGCACCCGTACTATTGCTGACCAGCTTTACTCCCTTGGAGGATACGGATTTAACCCTCTGCCAACAGGCGATTGCAGCGCGCTGGCAAGTTATTCGGCCAGATAGCCAATTGAATTTAGTCTACCAATACCGTAGTGCGGGGGAGACGTTTACCCAATTATTGCAAGGTGAAGTGCCTGAGCCGCATATCGTTAGCGAAAATGGCGCACGGTTTCAGGTGCACCTAATGCGCGGACAAAACCACGGACTCTTCCTCGATATGGCTAATGGTCGTGAGTGGGTGAGAGCAAATGCCCGCTATAAAAAAGTGCTTAATTTGTTTGCCTATACCTGTGGTTTTTCTGTGGCGGCATTGCAAGGCGGCGCCGATGAAGTGGTGAATATGGACATGAGCAAAGGCGCATTAGGCATAGGCAAACAGAATCATTTGCTGAATGGCTTTAGCGCGGGAGCCCGTTTTTTAGGCCATGATATTTTTAAATCTTGGGGCAAACTGAAAAAGCTCGGTCCCTACGACATTGTTGTTGCCGATCCACCGAGCAATCAGAAGGGCAGTTTTGTTGCGACTAAGGATTATGTGCGTTTAATTAGGCGTTTACCTGAGTTGCTTGCCGAGAATGGCGAAGTATTACTGTGTCTAAATGCACCTGAACTCGATACCGCTTTCCTGCGTCAACAGGTAGCGGAAGCAGCACCTGCACTCGAATACATAGAGCGCTTAGCCAATCCGCTAGCCTTTATGGATGTGTCGGAAGAGAAGTCACTTAAGGTGCTTCGCTACCGCTTATCGACTCAAGCCTAGGCCTGATTTAGCTTAACAGGCCAGTATTAACTGGCCTTTTTGTCGGCTTAGGTTGAATGTTTAGCTTTTTACACAGTCGCTTATTACTCAGCACTTATTATTCAGTAGCTTAATCGCTCAGATAGCTGCGATCGCCCATAGGTTTTAATCACTTTACTGACTTGATGTTGGTCTAAGTGTTTTAGGGTGGACATTTCACCATAAAGCCTGCCCTGAACATCTAATGGCATTCCCTAGATTCATTTTATGTAAGTGATTTCTGTTAATCGCTTTTGTGTATAAAGCGAATGATGACATGGCGTCAGCATGGCCTCAATATCCTCGTAGAAAAGTGAAAGTCTTTCATGTCGAATCACTGATTGTGAGCTATTTAAATGATAACCAGCCTTAAATGCTATGCTTGGTGATACAAAACTGAAAGTTTTCTGTAATTGTGGCTTTTGCTTTGTTATACTCCCGCCCACGGAATGTATCCCTTTCCTCATAGGCAAAATGTCAGCATAGAATGACAAGCCTCTGCGACCTTACCCAATCAAGCAGGAGTTGTTATGGAAGTTCATGAATACGAAAATGCTTATTATCAAGTGAAAGACGATGTACTAACGTCTTTACCTGCTGAAAGCGAAGAAGAAGTGATCCAGGCTTAATCGATAACGATTAAACTGACGGTACTTATGAGTCGGAAATAACAGAACAAGCACAAAAAATAGCAACCTTAGGGTTGCTATTTTTTTGGCTGAAAGTAAGCAGAATGATTGTATGACAAGGTATGCGCGGTGAAAGCAGGCAAGAAAGGGGGTTAACCGTTAACTTTGCGCTTTTCAGGCAGAAGTTCGACGATAATCCATTGGCTACCAATTTTGTGTAGGCGTATGGTCCTGTCATCAATCCATGGTTGACCACCTTTAAGACCTTTCATTTTGACCACAACAATGACGTCTTTGGTAAATTTGCGGAAGAAGTCGATATCGATATCATCAATTTCCATTTCAACATTGGTCATAGATAGGCCGAGCATATTACGCTGTACGGCTGCGGCAATGTGGTAATGGGTGAGCACTTGTTTAATGGGATCGTCGACGTATTGCTTGGCTTGTTCAACATTACGATCAACATAAATCGCTTTAAAAAAGCCTAAGCTCACTTCTTCCGGTGATAACTGGCGTTGCTCTTGCGTTGAGGGATCGCCACAACCGAAGAGAAACAGGAGGGAGAAAAAAAATAGAGTTCGCATAAGTTTTAGTTATTGGAATTTGTTCCGAGTATCGCGATTTTAGCTGTAATGTACAAGTCTTGTCGTGATTCGCTGTCTATTGTGAAAAGCATTGACTCAAACCTCATGTGTGTGGCATATAGTTAGGAGTCATATAAAAAGGTTATCCACAGAAACTGTGGAAAACTATGTTGAAGACTTCAGTGATACTTTGTAAGTCACTGATATTGTCTTGCTTTATTTGCTGGTTAAAAAGTGACGCTTTTCTGCTTTCCATTATGTTCCACTTCTACTTGTGGATATTTTTCGCAATTTGCCGAGCTTATTCACACTGCATAATTCGATATTTCTCGTTTTTTCTTCATCTTTTGTAATTTCGACTCATCCATTAAGCGATTCTTACGATCAACGGTATGGTTTACGCTAAATTTGAGCATAAAAAAGCACCGGTAATAACCAGTGCTTTTTTGTGCGTAACGCTATGCAGATTTAATGCTGTTAGCCTTTAGCTGCGTCGTTTTGTGCGGCTTGAATTGCCGTTAGTGCGATAGTGTAGACGATGTCATCGACTAACGCGCCGCGAGACAAGTCGTTCACAGGTTTGCGCATACCTTGCAGCATAGGACCAATACTGATCAGATCGGCGCTTCGCTGTACGGCCTTGTAAGTCGTGTTGCCTGTATTAAGGTCTGGGAACACGAAAACGGTAGCTTGACCAGCGACAGGGCTATTAGGTGCCTTAGAGCGGGCAACGTTTGGCATAACCGCCGCATCGTATTGCAATGGACCATCAATAATCAGATCTGGGCGTTTTTCTTTGGCAATACGGGTTGCTTCACGCACTTTATCCACATCAGAACCTGTACCTGAGTTGCCAGTTGAATAGCTGATCATTGCCACTCTTGGCTCGATACCGAAGGCTTTTGCTGATTCTGCCGATTGGATGGCGATATCTGCTAACTGCTCAGCATTGGGATCTGGGTTAATCGCACAGTCACCGTAAACAAGCACTTGATCTGGCATCAGCATAAAGAAGATGGATGAAACTAAGCTTGAGCCCGGTGCCGTTTTGATCAATTGCAGTGGTGGGCGAATGGTATTGGCTGTGGTGTTAACCGCACCAGAAACGATACCGTCGACTTCGTTTTGCGCCAACATCATAGTGCCGAGCACCATGTTGTCTTCTAACTGTTCACGGGCAACGACTTCAGTTAAGCCTTTGCTGCGACGCAGTTCCAACATAGGTTCTACGTAACGGTCGCGCACCTCTTCTGGATCGATAATGATCACGCCTTCGCCAAGCACCACATCTTGCTGTGCGGCGATACGCAGGATTTCATCTTTTTTACCTAAAAGTACACAGCGAGCAATACCGCGTTCTGCACAAATGGCCGCCGCTTTAATGGTACGCGGCTCATCACCTTCAGGTAGCACCACAGTCTTGTGGGCGGCGCGCGCCAATTCCGTGAGTTTGTAACGGAAAGCCGGTGGTGACAGGCGATGCTCACGGGGTGAGTTTTTAGTCACGCTTTCAATCCACGTTTGATCGATGTGGCTGGCCACATAATCCTGCACCAGATCGATACGAACCGCGTCATCGACGGGTACTTCATGGTCGAAACGTTGAATGTTGAGCGAGGTTTGCCAAGTGTTACTGTCGATCAAGAACACAGGTAAACCAGTTTCAAAGGCCTGTTCACACAGCTTAAGGATTTCCGGCTCTGGCTCGTAGCTACCGGTCAACAACAGGGCACCAATTTTCACGCCGTTCATGGCCGCAAGACAGGCTGATACGATCACATCTGAGCGATCGCCTGAGGTTACAAGCAAGGAGTCAGTCTTAATATGAGTGACCATGTTCGGGATACTGCGGGCACAAAACGTTACTTTACGCAGGCGGCGGGTATGCATTTCACCAGCATTTAGAATGCGTGCACTTAAATGTTTCGCTAAATCCGACGCACGAGGAGCGACAAGATCAAGATTGTAGGGCACGCTGCCTAAGATACGCAGTGGGCTCTTACCCGGCAGTTGGAACATGCTGGCCGCATCTGAGCGTTGAACACCTTGGTGATCAAAGACTTCAGATAAGTCAGGGCGCGCGCGACCTTCGTCGTCCACGGGTGCTCCAATCTTGTTAATCACAGCGCCAATTAAGCGTTTATTCTTTTTCCCGCCCCAAGAGTTATAGGCGATTTCGAGGCGATTCATTAGCCCTGTGGCCGTATCACTGCCTGGTGTGGCAATAAAAATCACGTCGGCATCCATGGCTTTAGCGATGGCATAGTTCACATCATCGGCGAAGGGATGATTACGCGTTGGCACTAAACCTTCGACAATTAAGGTCTCTGTGTTGCTAGCGCAATCGGCCGCACGAGCGATGATTTGCTCCATTAAGACGTCGATTTGATCGGCGCGAATTAAGGCTTCGGCATGGGCCATGTCGAAGGGCTCTAAGGGATTTACTGTTGGCGATTTGCTCAGAATAGTGGTCGAGCGTTCTGGGCCATTATCGTTTGGACGAAGCTGAGAAATAGGCTTAAAGAACTGAACCTTAACCCCGTGGCGCTCCAGTGCGCGCACCATCCCAAGGCTTAAGGAGGTCAGGCCGACTCCGGTACCTATGGGGATTAACATAATATTACGAGACATAAAAACCTCTAGTTTCGATGGTTTTTGGCAGAATAGTTTCTGCAAATTTGCTTGTGAGTACGGCTACGTAAGGTATAAAGCCGTTTGGGTGAGCAAACGGCTTCGGCCTTTTTATTTGTTGATAAGTTTAATGGAATCTTCGGCGATAACCCATTCTTCGTTCGTTGGTATCACCATGGCAATCGTGCCTTTATCTTGGGTGATGATACCTTTCTTACCGAAACGCGCCGCTTTGTTGCGCTCACTATCGACATGGAAATTGAATATTTCCAGCATGTTGAGCACTTTTTCACGGATTAAATCTGAGTTTTCACCAATACCACCGGTGAAGACGACTGCATCTAAACGGCCCAGTGGCACAGTGTAAGAGGCGATGTACTTGGCTAAGCGGTAGCAGAAGATTTCTAAGGCTAAGGTCGCGCCTTTATGGCCCTCGGCGTAACCTTCCTCAATGCCACGGCAATCGTTGGTCAGCTCGGAAATACCCAGCAGACCACTTTGCTTGTTCATCAGGTTATTCACTTCTTCTAAGGTGTAACCCAGTTGATGGACTAAGTGATAGATGATTGAAGGGTCAATATCGCCACAACGTGTGCCCATCACTAAACCTTCTAATGGGGTTAAGCCCATAGAAGTGTCGACACTTTTGCCGCCTTTGATGGCAGTGACTGATGCACCGTTGCCTAAGTGAGCACAGATAACATTCGTTTCTTCAATTGGCTTGTTGAGCATTTTTGCCGCTTCACGGCTAACAAATAAATGACTCGTGCCATGCATGCCATAACGGCGGATACCGTGTTCACGGTATAACTTGTAAGGCAGGGCGTAGACATAAGCTCTGTCTGGCATGCTTTGGTGGAAAGCGGTATCAAATACAGCAACCTGTGGCAATTTAGGGAAAGAGGCCATTGCCGCGCGGATGCCGATAAGGTGAGCAGGATTGTGCAGTGGGGCTAATGAAGCACAGTCTTCGATACCTTTGATCACGCTCTCATCGATGATCACTGAGCGAGTGAATTTCTCACCACCGTGAACGATACGATGGCCAACGGCTTGAATTTTTGCTGCTAATTCAGGTTGTTCCGCAAGAATTTTATTAACAATGTATTCAACTGCTTCACGGTGAGCCGTAAATGCACCTAAGGCTGCTTCATGTTTTTCGCCGTTGATTTTCCATTTAATGCGAGAGTCTTCTAAACCAAAACATTCGGCTAAGCCAGAAATTTGGTCGTCACCTGTTTGCGCGTCAATGACGGCAAATTTGAGAGAAGAGCTACCGCAATTGAGAACTAAAACCAGTTTATTTGACATGTGTAAACCCTTTGCCATTGTGTTTAATATAACGATTCAAAATAATGAGGAACTGCGGTGTTTTTACCATATCAGTCTTGGGGCGATTCGCCAGATTGTGCTATGGTAAGAGCAGTATTCCATTGTAGTTGGTGTCTAAGATTGAGCATTAAGATCCTCAAAACCTTAGGTGATGGTCATCAGTATATGAAGACTTGGCCTATGGTTAGACAACTGGGTTTTTATTTTCCTGAGTATCGGGTCGTCCGAGCAACTCAGCTCGCCATACTGGTGATGCCAGTGCTGGCGATTTTTGTGAGCATGAGCCAGCTGTATATTCACGGTTGGGCATTTCTGCCCCAAGCTGTCACTCTCGGTTTATTTTTCATCAGCTTACCGTTACAGGGGCTGCTGTGGTTAGGCTGGCGAGCTCGCCATCCATTACCGTTAACGCTGTTCGACTGGATTAACCAGTTGAGTGCGAAGTTGTCATCCATGGGTATCAATTGCCACACTTTAGGCGCTAAGGCCTGTTACCTCGATATGGCACTGATTTTAAAAATAGCTTTTGAGCGTCTAGATGCTAGTTATTGGGAAGAACTTTAGGCCGTTGCCGCTGTTATCCCTTTTGGCTCTTTTGTTACTGTGGATTAATAAATCGCGTTAATCCCTTGCTGGACAAATACCGCTTTGATCTTTTCCATGGTTTCTCGACTCGGGGGGGATATCCCATCGAGTTGGTAGCTTTCGCCCATGGCTTCCCACTTATGTTTACCTAATTCGTGATAGGGTAGTAACTCTACCTTTTCAATGTTTTTCATGGGCTTGATAAACTCGGCCAGTTGTAATGCCGATGCTTCATCGTCGGTAAATCCGCCCACTACGACATAACGTATCCACGTCGCTTGATTACGCTCTGCCAAATACTGCGCAAACTGTAATGTTCTATGGTTGCTGACTTTGGTTAACTCAATATGTTTTTCATCGTCCATGTGCTTGATGTCGAGCAGGACCAAGTCAGTATGGTCGAGTAACTCATCAATCACTGGCGTGTACTTACGTACAAAACCATTGGTATCTAAACAGGTATGAATACCTTCTTGCTGACAAGCCGTGAATAATTCGGCGACAAATTCGGCCTGTAAAATGGCTTCACCACCACTGGCCGTAACACCACCATTGCTGGCATCGAGAAAAGGCCGATAGCTGATGATTTGGCTCATTAACTCATCGACCAGAACTTCTTTTCCACCATCAAGATCCCAAGTGTCACGGTTGTGGCAATATTGGCAGCGCATTAAACAGCCCTGCATAAAGGTGATAAACCGTATGCCGGGACCATCTACTGTGCCAAAGGATTCCACCGAGTGGATCCGACCGATAACTGCCATTGTGACTCCTGTTAAAATAAGTGAGGCTGTAGCACAGTGTACTACAGCCTTGACTAATTTAGCTTACAGACCTTTTGTGAACGTACGCGTGATCACATCTTGTTGTTGTTCTGGAGTCAGTGAGTTGAAGCGCACTGCATAGCCAGAAACACGGATGGTCAGCTGTGGATACTTGTCTGGATGCTTAACGGCATCTTCGAGCATCTCGCGGTTCATCACGTTGACGTTCAAGTGTTGGCCACCTTCTTTTTTGTCATTGTGGTCGAAGTATCCGTCCATCAATGCCGCTAAGTTGGTACGGCGAGCATCATCATCTTTACCCAGCGCATTTGGCACGATTGAGAAGGTATAAGAAATACCGTCTTGAGCGTGGGCAAATGGGAGTTTTGCCACTGAGGTTAAAGAAGCGATTGCGCCTTTTTCATCACGGCCATGCATAGGGTTTGCACCCGGTGCAAATGGCGCACCTGAACGACGACCATCTGGTGTGTTACCGGTTTTCTTACCATAAACCACGTTTGAGGTGATGGTCAGAATTGACTGCGTTGGGATTGCATTGCGATACATTTTACGGTCACGAATTTTCGCCATAAAACGTTCAACTAAGTCACAGGCGATATCATCTACACGTGGGTCGTTGTTACCAAATTTTGGATAGTCACCGCTGATATCGAAATCAACTGCTATGCCGTTTTCATCACGCACTGGTTTTACGGTGGCGTATTTGATGGCAGACAGCGAGTCGGCTGCGATAGATAAACCCGCAATACCACAAGCCATAGTGCGACGTACGTCTCTGTCGTGCAGCGCCATAAGCGCGGCTTCGTAAGAATACTTATCGTGCATGTAGTGGATTGAGTTCAGTGCAGTGACATATTGAGTCGCTAACCAATCCATTAAACCGTCTAAGCGATTCATCACATCATCAAAGTTGAGCACTTCGTCTGTGATCATGTCTGCTTTAGGGGCAATCTGGATTTTCAGTTTTTCGTCTACGCCGCCGTTAATCGCATACAGCATGGTTTTCGCTAAGTTAGCGCGAGCACCGAAGAACTGCATGTGTTTACCCACAACCATAGGGCTCACACAACAGGCGATTGCATAGTCGTCTGATTGGAAATCAGGACGCATTAAGTCATCGTTTTCATATTGGATTGAGCTAGTGTCGATAGACACTTTGGCGCAATATTTTTTGAAACCGATTGGCAGTTTATCTGACCATAATACTGTGATGTTTGGCTCTGGACTTGGACCCATAGTGTAAAGGGTGTTCAAGAAACGGAAGCTTGATTTCGTCACTAACGTACGGCCATCTAAGCCCATACCGCCGATTGACTCCGTCGCCCAAATTGGGTCGCCTGAGAACAATTCGTCGTATTCAGGGGTACGTAGGAAACGCACCATACGCAATTTCATCACGAAATGGTCAACCATTTCCTGAGCTTGTTGCTCAGTTAAGGTGCCATTTTTCAGATCACGTTCAATATAGATGTCGAGGAATGAAGAGGTACGACCTAATGACATGGCAGCGCCATTTTGGCTCTTCACTGCAGCTAAATAGCCGAAGTAAGTCCATTGGATCGCTTCTTGTGCATTGGTCGCTGGACGAGAAATATCGAAGCCATACTTGGCAGCCATTTTCTTCATTTGGCCTAATGCACGGTGTTGCTCGGCAATTTCTTCACGTAATTGGATAACGTTAGATAACTCTTCACCCGCTTCGAACTGCGCTTGCAGTGAGCTAAATTGGGCAAACTTATCTTTCATCAGGTAATCGATACCGTAAAGTGCCACACGGCGATAGTCACCAATGATACGGCCACGGCCATAAGCATCGGGTAAGCCCGTTAAAATACCTGATTTACGACAGGCCATAATTTCGGGGGTGTAAACATCGAACACACCTTGGTTATGGGTTTTACGCAGTTCTGAATAAACGTATTTAACATCTTCATCCAGTACACGATCGTAGGCGGCGCATGAGCTTTCCACCATACGAATACCACCGTTAGGCAACATAGCGCGTTTTAGCGGCGCGTCTGTTTGTAAGCCAACGATAGTTTCTAATTCTTTGTTGATATAGCCAGCGTCGTGGGAAGTGATGGTTGAAACCATCTTAGTGTCGAAATCAACAGGCGCGTGGGTACGGTTTTCCTGTTTGATGCCTTCCATGACTTTATCCCACAATTTTGTGGTCGCTTCGGTGGCACCGGCGAGGAAGGACTCGTCGCCTTCAAAAGGCGCGTAGTTTTGTTGGATAAAGTCACGTACATTGACTTCAGATTTCCAATCGCCAGGAGTAAAGCCTTCCCATGCGTTGGCAAACAGTTCAGTTTTGTCGGTCATCGTACTAATACCTTCTGGTTGAGATAAAAGGTTATTGGCGATCAGCGTTAAGCAATGCTGAGTATAAGCCAATAGCTAATTCCTGAAATAAAGCTCCCTTCATGATGACGCCCTATGATGGGAACTGGATTTTGAAGCGCTCGTCACTCCAAAAGTCTGTCTATTGATACCCGATAAGATGACAAATATTCGCTTACTTTGATTATCGGCTACTGATAAATCTTTATAATTGGTAAGACCAATTGTCCATAAGCATATTAACATAGGTCTGTCGCTATCGCATCTTAAACGGCTTGGTTTATGCTCTGTTAATCCCAAATTTGCTAGCTAGGTAGCATTTTTTTACCACAATAGGGAATACGGCACGCTTTTTAAGTTGGTGTGACATCTGAACCCCATATCTCTTAAATCAGCCTGCCTATATTGTTCCCATTTACTGTCCACCTTTAGCGAGGATAAATCTATCCTCGTATAGGCTGATTTTGATTGGTGGGAGTCACGGCTCGATAATGGAGGCTGTCACAGTAGGTGCAGTGGTTATGATATTAAAAATAAGTTTGATGTTAGCTATTTGTATTAATTTATTTTTATTTGCTAACTTAGTGTCGATTTAGGAGACGGCATGTCATAACGCCATCAAATAAAGCATGCAATGCTTAAATCATTCAGGAAGGGTTAAAGAGTGGCTAAATACAGTAGTTTGCTATGATGCAGGCAACTTATTACTTGCTGTTGGACTAAACTGTAAATGCTAAAGTATCGGTTCAATTTAATGAATACCGAGAGACACGCGTCAAGCTATTGGTCATTTAATGTGTCATTGCTGAGGTTTGCTTGAATCTATAGCGCATTAATTTAAGCGTTAGTTCGCTAAATATGAGATGGAAACGTGCAGGATATGCATTGTATACCATCTTAATTAAGCCACATTCTTGCGATGAAAATCGGGCTGTCATGGTAAGACCAATTAACCTTTTGTGTTTTTGGCTTCAAAGTTTTCACATTTTGGGTGTGAATAGCATCACGCTTTAGCAATATCTGCTTCACAGCATAAGCGCGTTGTATGATACAAAGCGAGACTTTAGTGAATCATCATTTAAGCAAATCATTATCTCGGTTTTGATTCGTGTTATCTGCGCAATGGCGCTGCTGGAGATACCTATGCTACGCGTTCAAGTTTGTTTATCTGAAGTTGGAGTTATGCAATGAAAAGCCCAAATCCATCGTCATCAGTTCCAACTGTGACAAACAGCGCACATGAAGCGCCACAGGTTTCAGCTCATTTTAGTTGTTACAATCAGGCTGAAATTTACGGGACAAGCAAAGTGGTTAAAGCACCTTGGCAGTCCTTTGGTTTAGCCGTGTTTGCTGGCGCATTTATCGCCTTAGCCTTTGTTTTTTATTTAACCGTAACCACTGGCGCAGGCGATGCGCCTTGGGGTTTAGTTCGTTTCGTTGGCGGAATAGCCTTTAGTTTAGGTTTAATTTTAGTGGTTGTTTGCGGTGGAGAACTGTTCACCAGTTCTGTGCTCAGTACCGTCGCCTGGGCACAAAAACAGGTCACTGGCGCTGAATTACTCAAATGTTGGTGCCGCGTGTATGCCGGCAATTTTGTTGGCGCCATGTTGATGGTTTGCTTGATCACTGCCGCAGGTATGTATGAGCTCGATGGTGGTAATTGGGGATTAAATGCCCTTAAAGTGGCACAGCACAAACTGCACCATACTTGGGTCCAAGCCTTTAGTTTAGGCATTTTATGTAACATGTTGGTGTGTTTAGGTGTGTGGATGACCTTTGCCAGCCGTGATGTGCTGACTAAATCGTTACTGTTAATTTTACCTGTGGCTATGTTCGTTAGTAGTGGCTTTGAACACAGTATCGCTAACCTGTTTATGGTGCCTATGGGCATGATGATCCAATCAATCGCCAGCCCAGAGTTCTTCGTGTCTTTAGGGGTTACTCAAGCACAATTTGCCGATTTAACCGTGGCAAACTTTATATTCAATAATTTAATACCTGTAACCTTAGGCAATATTGTCGGTGGCGGTGTGATTGTTGGTTTAGGTTATTGGTGGATAGAGCAGGGTAAAGTAACCTTGGCTGAACCACACAAAGCTCATCATGAACACTTTTCTGCACCACATTCGCATGCTGAAAAATCTCAGCATCAGAGTGAGATTAAGCTGACTAAACATTCCTAAAACGTCTTTAATTATCAGTCTGAAGTGAAAGTGCCCGGCAGGTAGCTGGGCATTTTTATGTCGGTTTACTATGATGTGTAAATAATG
>NZ_JBHFFD010000065.1:0-65938 GCF_043359565.1 Shewanella sp. S23-S33
TCCCGAAGGAATCAGCGGCTCAATGAATTCTGATTTTTTGTTTCCGCTTTTAAAAAAGCGGAACCAAAATTATGTACATATTGCTATGAACACTCATTGTTACATTGATTTAAATTTTTGACTGCCAACCCGGAGGTTAAGCAGTTTCGATTAACTCAACACCTGTGAGTGTCCACACAGATTTCTTGTTTTATCTTGTTAAAGAGCAACTCAGCCTCGTAAGAGAAGGTGAGTACCACACTGAGCGTCGAACGCTTCCAGTTGGCTAGGGCTGCGTATTCTACGCATTTCCCGTTTCGCGTCAAGGAGTTTTTGCAAACTTTCTCAACACTCATCAATTAGTAAACTCATCGATGAACTGTCACATCAGGCTGCTTAACGCTGTCTGCCGTGTCAGTGGATGCGCATTATAGGCAGCAGAGGATTTTGTGCAACCCCTATTTTAAGGAAATTTGCAGTTAATTCTAATTATCTAATCTAGTCACATCATACCCACCACTTACCCCCAAAGTTATCCACAACTCAGTCAAGGCTGCGCCTCTGTTTCGCATTATGTATAGCCAAAAGCCATCAGATGATTTGTTGATAGTTATGAAAATAGAAGACTTTCGTCTTTTAAAAAGAAGATTAAACGGGGCTAAGCGTGAGATTGACCTACGGATCGGCTTAAATGGATTTTTAATGACGACAACGCGTGACCATTAGTAAGTAGCGAGTTTGTGATGTAAGAACTGAAGGCATGACTATGATAGGGTTCATTGGTGCATATATGCATATAGATGTAGAAATAAAACAAACCCACAAAAAAGCCAGCTTACGCTGGCTTTTTACATCAAGTTACCTTAACGGCAATCGATTACACAGCTGTCTGGAAGATCACTTCCGATGCTTTTTTTGTGTAAGACTCGATTTGATCAAAGTTCAAGTAACGGTATGTGTCAGCTGCAGTTGCGTCTAACTCTTTAGCGTATTCTTGATATTCTTCAGGTGACGGCAGACGACCTAACAGCGCAGCAACCGCAGCCAGTTCAGCAGAGGCTAAGTAAACGTTAGCACCTGTACCTAAACGGTTAGGGAAGTTACGGGTAGAAGTCGATACCACAGTTGAACCTTCAGCTACACGTGCTTGGTTACCCATACACAGTGAACAACCTGGGATCTCGATGCGCGCGCCTACACGACCAAAAATCGCGTAGTAGCCTTCTTCAGTCAGCTGATCTCTATCCATCTTAGTCGGTGGTGCAATCCACAGACGTGTTGGCAGGGTTTTAGCAAACTTGTCTAGCATCTTACCGGTTGCGCGGAAGTGACCGATGTTGGTCATACAAGAACCTACGAACACTTCGTCAATCTTAGTTTGCGCAACAGATGACAGTAAAACGGCATCATCAGGATCGTTTGGCGCACACAGGATTGGCTCTTTGATGTCATTTAAGTCGATTTCGATTACTGCAGCGTACTCAGCATCTTTATCAGCACTCATCAGCTCAGGATTGGCTAACCACTCTTGCATGCCTTTGATACGACGTTCAATCGTACGACGATCGCCATAACCTTCAGCGATCATCCACTTGAGCATGATTATGTTTGAGTTCAGGTATTCAATGATAGGTTCTTTGTCTAACTTGATGGTACAACCGGCAGCAGAGCGCTCAGCTGAAGCATCAGACAGTTCGAAAGCTTGTTCAACTTTCAGTGATTCTAAGCCTTCGATTTCCAGTACGCGACCAGAGAAGATGTTTACTTTACCTTTCTTCTCAACGGTCAGCATGCCCAGTTCAATGGCTTTTAATGGGATAGCATGAACCAGATCACGCAGTGTGATACCCGGTTGCATTTTGCCCTTGAAGCGCACTAATACGGATTCAGGCATGTCGAGTGGCATAACGCCAGTCGCAGCAGCAAACGCTACTAAGCCAGAACCCGCTGGGAATGAAATACCAATTGGGAAACGCGTATGTGAGTCACCACCCGTACCAACGGTATCAGGTAGCAGCATACGGTTTAACCATGAGTGGATAACACCGTCACCTGGACGCAGTGATACACCGCCGCGATTCATGATGAAATCTGGCAGAGTATGATGTGTGTTCACATCCACTGGCTTTGGATAAGCCGCAGTGTGACAGAATGACTGCATAGTCAAATCAGCACTGAAACCTAAACAAGCTAAATCTTTCAGCTCATCACGGGTCATAGGACCTGTGGTGTCTTGTGAACCAACAGAGGTCATCTTAGGTTCGCAGTATTGGCCAGGACGCACGCCAGCTACGCCGCATGCTTTACCGACCATCTTCTGCGCTAGAGTGTAACCCTTACCAGTATCAGCCACGTCTTGTGAACGCACGAATACGTCAGATACGCCTAAACCTAATACTTCACGGGCTTTGTCAGTTAAACCACGACCGATGATCAGTGGAATACGACCACCAGCACGCACTTCGTCTAACAGCACTTCAGTTTTTAAGCTGAATTCTGAAATCACTTCGTCGCTGTCGTGACGCTTAACCACACCGGCGTATGGGTAGATGTCAATCACATCGCCCATTTCCATTTTGTTTACGTCAAGCTCGATTGGCAGAGCGCCCGCATCTTCCATAGTGTTGAAGAAAATCGGTGCAATTTTACCGCCAAGGCAGAAACCGCCAGCGCGCTTGTTAGGTACGAATGGAATATCATCGCCCATAAACCACAGTACTGAGTTAGTCGCAGATTTACGTGATGAACCCGTACCCACAACGTCACCCACATATACTAATGGATGACCTTGTGCTTTTAATGCTTCGATTTTTTTCACTGGGCCAACGGCACCAGCAACATCAGGCTCGATACCATCACGGGCGTTTTTCAGCATAGCTAACGCGTGCAATGGGATATCAGGACGTGACCATGCATCTGGTGCAGGTGACAAGTCATCGGTGTTAGTTTCACCAGAAACTTTAAATACTGTCAGAGTGACTTTGTCGGCCAGTTTTGGACGGCTTAAATACCAATCTGCATTCGCCCACGCTTCAACCACTTGCTTAGCAAACTCATTGCCCGCTTCCATCTTCTCAACCACATCGTGGAAAGAATCAAACATCAGCAGAGTGTGAGATAACGCTTTAACGGCTAAAGGTGCTAACGCTGGATTATCCAGCTGCGCGATCAGAGGTTCGATGTTGTAGCCGCCTTGCATTGTGCCTAATAACTCAGTAGCACGCTCAGCAGACAGAATCGGTGATTTTTCAGTGCCTTTGGCAACCGCATCTAAAAAAGCAGCCTTAACATAAGCGGCTTCATCAACACCTGGGGGAATTCGATTTTCAAGCAGGTCGAGAACGAAAGCCTCTTCACCTGCGGGTGGGTTTTGAATTAACTTAACCAGTTCAGCCACTTGATGTGCATCTAATGGCTTAGGGACTACGCCCTCTGCAGCACGTTCTGCGACGTGTTTACGATATGCTTCTAGCACGGCAACATTCCTCTTTGTTTGGCGCTCTAACAACGAAACTGCACGTCTTCTTAATTGAAGCTGACAGTCCGACATGATCGACCCGTATTTCCGGCCTGCAGTATACTACAGCTTTGCAAAAGTATGAATCAGGTCACACTCGGCAAAAAGCGAAATAAAGACTAAATCCGGCGGCGAATGCCAACTTACGGGAAGATTAAAACAAGTGAAATTAGACAATAGTTTGAAAACAGACAAAAAACCATACACTACAAATAGTTAACAATATTTCATTAATTTTAAATCGAACAAGCAATTTTCCGCGCCCCAGAGCAAATAGGTATAAATTTTTCTCATCTTGCTGCATTTTGGCTTTTAAGATGCAGTGCGAGAACTTACACTCAGGCTTAATTTACTACATATCTCAGTTATTTCCTTAGTCCATCGGAGTACCAATGACATCCCTTAGCATTCAAGCCGTTATTTTTGATATGGATGGCGTTTTAATCGATTCAGAACCCCTATGGCAGCGAGTCGAGTATGAAGTGTTATCCGCACTCGGCGTGCCAGTGACGATAGAAACGATTCAACAAACCACGGGCTTACGCATCGATCAATGCGTCGATTATTGGTACCACAAGGCACCTTGGCCACACTATGATAATGCCAAGGTCAGCCAAACGATTGTTGATAAAGTTGCAAATGAAATTCTGGTTAGCGGCGAAGCTATGCTGGGCGTCCACGAAGCGATTGATCACTGCCAAGCGCTTGGCCTTAAAATCGGCTTAGCGACCTCGTCGTTCTACACTATTATTGAGGCAGTTCTTTCTAAGCTAGGACTCTGTGATAAATTTATGGCAGTGCAATCGGCCGAGGGCCTCACCTACGGCAAACCCCACCCAGAAGTTTATTTGAATTGCGCTAAGGCGTTAGATGTTGATCCCCGTTGTTGTCTTGCCATCGAAGATTCCTTTAACGGCTTAATTGCCGCCAGAGCAGCCAACATGCAAACGGTCGCGATCCCTGCGCCAGAACAAAGAGGCGATGCTAAGTGGATTATCGCCCATCATCAGGTCGAGAGTTTGTTGGCATTAACAACAATTTTGGCAAAATAACGTCACAACACACCGAGTTTCTGCAGGGCAGATAAGCTTAGTCTTTGCCCTACGGATAAATGACAGAATGGTGTATGCACCAGAAGGAATTCAATGTGAAGTACCTATCCTTAATACTGCCCATGGGTTTAATACTCATGTCCACCTGTTTACCCGCTAGCGCAGGTGAGACCATGCACTGTAAACAACAAGTGATCAATACGGGCGATACTTTAACGACTGTGCAGGATAAATGCGGCTCGCCCAGTGATATTCGAGAATACAGTTTACCCGCGACTTATCTCAACGCTAACGGAGACAGGGTGATCGATCCCAGCAAGTTGCCAACTGAGTATCAAGAATGGACCTATGACTTTGGACCAACACGCTTAATGCGTCGCCTGTATGCCACTGATAATAAAGTCACAAAAATTGAATCCTTAGGTTATGGACATTAATCGGCAGCATCATAGATTATGGTCATCAATAAAAAAGCCAGACATTGTCTGGCTTTTTTATTTCAATCTACTGAATTTATTACCAAATTTTTACACGTTCATCTGGTGTTAAATACATTTTATCGCCTTCTTTCATATCGAAGGCCTTATAGAAGGCTTCCACGTTACGTGGCGTACCCATGGCACGATAATGGCTTGGTGAATGCGGATCTGTCAGCAAACGACGGCTCAGCTCTTCATCACGGTAATTACGGCGCCATACTTGCGACCAACCCACAAAGAAGCGTTGCTCGCCCGTTAAACCATCGAGCACAGGTGCAGGTTTGCCGTTAAGGCTCATCAAATACGAACGTGCCGCTACAGTTAAACCACCTAAGTCGCCGATGTTTTCCCCTAAAGTCAAATCACCATTAACAAACTTGCCGGGCATTGCCTCATAACCTGAGTATTGGGCAGACAACTGCTTACCGCGCTTTTGGAACTCCTCTCTGTCTTTATCTGACCACCAATCACGCAGGTTGCCATCACCATCGTATTTAGCGCCTTGGTCATCAAAACCATGGCTAATTTCATGGCCGATCACGGCACCGATACCACCGTAGTTAACGGCATCATCGGCATCCATATTAAAGAATGGCGGTTGCAGAATCGCAGCAGGGAACACAATTTCGTTTTTAACTGGACTGTAATAAGCATTCACCGTTTGTGGTGTCATGCCCCATTCGGTCCGATCAATTGGCTTGCCTAGCTTGTTGATCATATCTTGATATTCAAACTGAGCGTAACGCATGTAGTTACCCACTAACTCGTCAGCCTTAATATCTAAACCTGAGTAATCTTTCCATTTATCTGGATAGCCAATTTTGTAGGTAAATTTAGCCAGTTTTTCTTGAGCGGCAATTTTGGTTTCTGGCGTCATCCACTCGAGTTCATTAATGCTGACTTCAAAACCTTTAATCAAGTTTTTGATCATGGTTTCCATGCGCGCTTTAGCTTCTGGCTTGAAGTATTGCTTAACATACTCTTCACCCACTAACTCACCAATCACTTGGTCAGCACCATCAACTGCTTTTTTCCAGCGTGGCTGCTGCTCTTCGATACCCATTAAGGTTTTGCTCTTAAAGGCGAAGTTCAAATCAACAAAGTTTTTACTCAGTAACTCGGCGTAGCTATCCACTAAGTGGAACGCAAGATAATCCTGCCAAGCCGATACAGGGAATGTCTCAAAACTGGCGCCGAGTTTTTCAAAATAAGAGGGCTGACGCACGATCACTTCAGTCACTTTATCGCCTAAGCCCGCACTCGCAGCAAAGGCATTAAAATCGAATTGACCGGTTAACTTTTGCAGTTCAGCACGATCTAACTTGTTGTATGCCTTGTTGGCATCACGGGATTCGACTCGGCTCCACTGACTTTTAGCGATCATCATTTCGATGTCAGCGACGTTTTTAGCCGCACGTTTAGCGTCCTTGTAACCCGCTTCAGTCAGTATCTCTGTCACATACTTCGCCATGGCTTGACGATTAGCGGCAAACTTAGGGTCATCTTTTAGGTAATAATCTCGATCCGGTAGCGTAAGGCCTGACTGGCTTAAATACACCGCATACTGAGTTGAGTTTTTAGCGTCATTATTGACGTAAAAACCAAAGGGAATACCAGAACCCGTCGTCAGTAATTTGCCCATAACGGCTGGTAAGTCAGCGTGCGTTTTTGCGGCAGCGATATCGGCCAGCAATGGCTTAAGCGGAGTAACACCTAATGTTTCAAGTAAATCGGTATTCATGAAACTGGCATTGAAATCACCGATTTTCTGCTCATTCGAGCCTGCGGCAGGATTCTTTTTAGCGGCCGCTTCGTCGATAATTTTCTTCAATGCATCTTGGCTTTGGTCGTACAACACAGAAAACGCGCCATAGTTAGATTTGTCAGCAGGAATAGGCGTATTTGCCAACCATTTTCCGTTAACGCTGTAATAGAAATCATCTTGATGGCGAACTGAGGCATCAAAGTTTTGCAATTCAATGCCAGACACCGCGACGGCTTCAGTTTTAGGCTCAGTACTACAAGCCGCTAAACCTAAACTCAAGGCGATACTCAGTGCCAGTGTGCTTATCTTCTTCATTGTTTTCCCCAGCTTCCGTTGAGAGTTATTATTTTTCCCGCAAAACCTTAGCATTTTGGCTCGCCTCACAGTAGTAAGATTTTGTAAAAGGATATGACACTTTAGCGTCACTCTTAGCTATTTCGGCAAGATAACTTCCATAGGGATGACGCTTATAGTTTTTCCATCGACCAAAAAGTAAGGGCACAACCTCAGTCATGCCCTTAAGTCCTTTACACAAATCTCAAACTAGAAGTTTTTACCCACAAATAAATAGAAAGACTTATCGCCAAGATCTGTGATCCCAAAACCAAGTGCTGCGGGTCCCATGGAAGTATCAGTACCGATATAAAGACTCGATGCATAAATCAGATCGGTCAGAGTGACATCAGTGCGCTCGTCCCAGACATTTCCCGCCTCTAAGCTCCAACCTAGGTATAGAGGATAATCTGTCATACCTAGGGCATCACGCCCGAGATCATATTGATAAATAAAGGCGCCAAACACTTTATGTGCGCCCATAATTGAGTCTTTATGGTAACCAGACAGGTTTAAGAATCCTCCCAGCTCAGATAAATGCAGCGTATTGACCCCATCATTATTGTTGGTAGCAATTGATGCCTTACCAACAAAAGCGTGGTTACCGACACTCAAGGCACCTTTCCAGTCGGCCTCTATTTGCACACTAAATTGGTTTTGATTATCGTCGATACTGTCATTGAAATCTTCATTGCGCACGTAAACGTTTAAGGTTACGCGATTACCTGATGTTGGAAAGCTAATGCTATCTAAGCTATCGTAACCGAACCTAAAGTAAGCACCATAGGAACTAAAATCTAAGTCCTGCGTTAGCCAAACATCATTGACTATCGACCCCTTCTCTGCGACTAAGCCTAACTCAATCATCCCTTGTAAGGTGTAGTTATAACCTATGCCTAATTCAATCGTATGGGTTTTCTTGTCGAAGGTTAAGATACGACTGTTATTATCGTATAAGTCCCAATCACGGGTATCGTATTGATAGCGGGCACGGCTAAAGAACTGTTGGTCCCTGTCTAAAGGCTGATAAAACTCAGTTGCAAACAACTTTTCAATGCCGAGTTTGACCTCATTGCGCCACTCTCCACCATTAAAGGTCAAATCGGTCATGGTATAAGCCATGTCAAAACTGATGGCAGATTCTGAATTAAAGTCATCCTCCCAATTAAAGCCCAGTTGGAAATAATTCGGCCCCCAAGACTTAGCCTTAGTGGTGACTGTGAGTATGCGGCCATCCTCACCTTCTACAAATTCAGCATCGACACGCTCAAATTTATTGAGGGAGTAAATACGCTTTAACGCCTCATTAAGCTCGTCTTTAGATACAGCTTGCCCAGGTTTAATATTCAAGGTTTCCGTCAAGAGATTCAAACTCACCTTAGATTGGTTTTCAAATACGATTTCATTAATGGGATGACGTACATCCGCCATTAATAATTTACCTTTGGCTTTTTTAGCCTCGACGTAGGCGGCATATTCCTCAGGGCTCACGCTCATACTGCTCAACTTATAAAGCTGACCATTAGCGGCTTCTTTTCCAAGGGTTAATGCCAGCGGCATAATAGTGAAATCAGTGGTGCTGAGGGCGTCAATCGCGGGTCGGATCAATACATCTTTATCTGTCAGTAATTGTTTTTGTTTTTCAGTGCTGGCATTGGTCAAAAAATTAGAGAGCTGATCGAGCACTGCGATAGTACTGTCTAATTTATCTTTTTTGACCAGAGGCGAGCCAATATCGACGGCGATAATAATATCGGCTCCCATGGCCTTAACCACATCGACGGGCATGTTATTGGCAATACCACCATCGACCAATAACTTGCCTTCAATTTGTGCGGGCTGAAGTGCACCAGGTACAGTTGCAGACGCTTGCATAGCTTTAACCATACTGCCATGACTAATCACCACAGGTAAGCTAGTTTCTAAGTCGGTTGCAACCGCTCGGTAGGGAATGGCTAAATCATCAAAATGACCAAATTGCTGTACCAGATCTGTCGACTGACGTAAAAGTTGTGACATAGTCTGACCACGTAGCAGACCACTTGGCGCCCTCACTTGGCCTTCGTTATAGCCAATGTTTAACGGAATATTGTAACGGTCGCGTAACTGTTTATCCCTGTAACTCAAAATATTGCGCGGTATGGTGTCCGAGTAGCCACTGTCCCAGTTGACCCCCATCATGATAGCTTCCACTTCACTCGCACTGTAACCCAGTGAATACATGCCAGCGACATAGGCGCCTATGCTGGTGCCCGCGATATAATCAACGGGGATGTTATGTTCTTCTAATATTTTGAGCACGCCCACGTGAGCGGCGCCTTTAGCACCACCACCACTGAGTACGACACCAATTTTAAGGCGCTCTGCAGCCAAAGACGGGGTAACACATAAACACAAAATAATAGAAGCGAGTAGTTGACGCATCATGTGAGGCTACTTTTTATGGGATAAAAATCCGAGTTATATTAACAAACTTATCGATTTAACCGTCAGTCATATTTTATCTGGACCGACTAGTGATAAGTTTGTGTACTCTTTATACAAACAGATGAAGTTTAATTGAATAAACCGCTAAACAAAATATCCATCACCACTGAAGACGATAACGTTTACATCTCAAGCTCACTGGCTTATATCGTGCAGACGATTGCCCATCAGCGGTACAAATATTAAGTATTCGCGAGCCAATAATAGACTATGTTTCTAGCTTAATGATCAATAGAGACGATTTTGTTATCTGTCTCTAAATAGCGCTCAAAATCATCAACGCACATAGGTTTAGCAAAATAATACCCTTGAATAATATAACAGCCACGGCTAAAGACTTGCTCTAACTGCTCAACCGTCTCAATCCCTTCAGCAACCACATTTAATTTAAGGTTACGGGCTAATTCAATAATACTGCTCACAATCGCCTGATCTGCGGTATTAGTGGCGATATCAATCAAAAAGGAGCGATCAATTTTTAGGGTATTGACTTCAAAATTACGCAAATAAGCCAGTGAAGAATACCCAGTACCAAAGTCATCGATGGCAACCTCGATCCCCAAAGATTTCAATCGAGTAAGATGGTCTTTAGCGACATGCAACTCCTTCATCAATACGCCTTCGGTGATTTCTAATCCTAAAGATGCTGTTGGCATTTGGGTTTCTTGTAAAATTCTTTGGATATCTTCAATAAAATCTGGCTGCCTAAAATGCACCGCCGAAATATTAACCGACAACTTAAAGCCCGAGCCATAGCGCTTAGTCCAATTGGCTCCCTGCACACAGGCTTGTCTTAATACCCAGCGGTCAATATCAACAATTAAACCGCAAGCCTCAGCAACTTTAATGAAAATATCGGGACGAATAAAGCCGTCCAACGGATGTTTCCAGCGAATTAATGCTTCCATTCCTATGAGCTTATCATTACGCAAAATATCAATTTGCGGCTGGTAATAAAGCTCGAACTCTTGCCGTTCTATGGCTTTGCGTAAATCGGCCTCAAGCCGTAAATGATAGAGGGCTTGAGCATTACGCTCCGAGGAATAATATTGGAAATTCCCTCGCCCTTCTTCTTTGGCATGGTACATAGCAAGATCGGCATTCTTGATAAAAGCCTCAGGCTGCACCGCATCGTCGGGCCAAATACTGATGCCTATGCTGGTCGAAATATAAAATTCCCGACCATATAACTTAAAAGGCGCGACAATTTGCTCCAACAGGCGCTCGGCGACATGGTTAATATCGTCAATGCTGTTTGCATTACGGAGTAAAATCACAAATTCATCGCCACCAAAACGACAGAGTAAATGCTCGCTGGAAATACAAGATTGCAGTCGGCTTGATGCTTCGACCAGCAGAGCATCGCCCATGCTATGACCATAGGAATCATTAACATGCTTAAATCTATCGAGATCTAAAAACAGTAGCGCCAGTTTCTCACCTGTTTGCTGCGCAGCTTGAATCGACTGTAATAGACGGCTAGAAAATAAGGAGCGATTTGGCAAACCAGTAAGCACATCGTAATTAGCCAAACGGCGTAAATCGGCTTCAGTACGTTTACGCTCCGTGATATCAGAAAATACCACCACATAGTGGGTTACTTTCCCGTTAATGCTTTGCATCACCGACACGTTTAGCCACACAGGACAGAGTTGCTGATTGGCACGGATTAACTCCCGCTCTCCGGTCCAAGACTGACTATCACGGAGAAGTTGCTTGATTTCCGATGCTAATCCGTCATTCATCTGTACGAATTGTGCAAATGGTTGCCCAACTAAGTCGTCAGAATCTATACCAATAATTTGTTGCGCAGCGTAATTCGCAACGCGAATACCGCCTTCGACATCTAAAATCAACACACCTTCAGAGGTATTGCCAAACGCTTTCGCCAATAAATTAATTTCATCTTCTAGCTGGCGTTGCACAGTAATATCGCTATAAATACCCGCGACCCGTTCAATTTCATTTGAGTGCTTATTGCGAGCAACTGGCCGCCCTCTAACCCTCAGCCATCCCCAATTACCGTCCTTACGCTGATAGCGATATTCGGCCTCGAATCGGTCAATCTCACCCGCCATCATGTTGTCCCACTGAGCGAGAGCTTTCTCCCTATCCTGCGGATGCACAGGCAAATCCTCTAAGCTCACCACAATCTCATTGGCATGCGTACCAAGCACCGAACCGCGATTATCAAGGTGAAATGCCTGAGTATTTTTATGCCACTCCCAGAGATCTGAGTCACTGCCGCGCAAAGACTGCCTTAACCTGTCCTCACTTTCCGTTAATGCCAGATTCATCTGCTTAAATGTATTGATCTGTCGTTGTCGATACCAAGCAAGACTTAAAGCAATAATTGAAAATAACAGCAGCAAAATACCTTTAAAACCTTGGGATAACCACCAATGCTGCTCAACATAAAAAGGATAAGAGAACGGCTTATCTGACCATATCCCATTAACTTGACTTAAAACATCTAACACATAGCCACCCGCCGCTAATCCTGCGAGGTTGATCTGAGATTCCCCCTGCAACAAGACATAATGGCTATCTTCATCCTGATAACGTAATCGGTATTTAAATTGAATTGGCGAATCATCGAGATAATCTAAGTTAGTGATTTGAAAACTCACCATATTCGCATCGGGTTTGATGGTCATCAGGTTACGCGGCAACAAGGATACTTCTGTCGTGTTGTTATAGTACACAGAGACAGATTCAAGCATCACATGGTCATCGGTTATACGATTGACCAGCCTATTGACATCGAGTCGCATCACACCTTCAGGTGTTCCTAAGTAAAAGCCTGTTTTTGGCGAATAAAAATAAGCGCCCTCGTTCATTTCATCGGAAATCAAACCATCGAGTTGATTAAACATGGCGATATTGCCCGTTTGAATATCCTGACGAATCAAAGAATCAGCACAACCCACAAGATTTGACTTAGGGGTCTTTTGAATAAAAAACACTGAACTACAATTTAATTGCCATTCGGAAGTCAGTGAAACTAACGATTCCGTCTGCTGCTGATATTCAAACAAACCTTTTTCATAGGAACCAAACCAGATAATTCCCGGGGACATTTCTTCAATATGGCTAATCGTTGGTTGTGCCGCAAAAGCATTAAATAAGTGCCGTTGATCATGAAACTCGTTTTGACTGTCTATGTAACCAAAGACTTTTTTACCGCCAACCCAAAGACGACCGTCAGAGCTGCGATAAATAGTGCGGATCACAGGCCGCTTGGGGCCATCAAATTCGTTCGATGACTTATCAATATCAAATGGCTGGGGCTCATAGAGTCCCATTTCCCAAAAATAGAGTCCCGTGGTAGTCGCAATCCAGACGCGTCCTTTCAGTTTGGGATCCCGATAAGTTTTATATATGAGCTTATTTTTAAAGTCATCCTGACCGTGAGTCCATTTAGAAAAACTGCTTCCTTGCAAGGTCTCTTTATCAATAACAAAAAGACCACTGGTTGTTGAGATCAGTAAATAATGGTCCTCAAACTCACTAATATCATAAATACTTTCGTGGGGATTAAACCCCTCAATCGGAATGTTAACCGCTTTTTTACTGCCCTTAGCAACAAAATCTACACTGGAAGAACCGAGCCAAACCCCTTCATCACTGGCATGTACAGACCAGGTCATGGCATCGCTCAGCTGATAGGGTTCATCTGCCGCATAAGTATCAAGAATGAAATCAGGCGGTGACGCTAACAATGCCAATCCATCACCAGAGCCTCCAACCCACATCAAGCCTGCATCATCAAACAACATGGCTTTCAGCGTTTCCATGTTGGCCTCAGCCTTCAACTCTTGCTGATAATTCTCAATCAACCGCGTCTCAGGCGACCATTTTAACAAGCCAATACGACTGGCAAACCACAAATACCCTTTAGCATCTTCAATGATCGCTGTGCTCCAATCGGGTAATTCTGGCACAGGTGTAATTTGATGAGCGATTTGATCTAATTGATAAACACCACGCCCTGTCGCAATCCAGATCCTATGTTGAGTATCCTCCAACATATCGAGAATACTGCCCATAGATTCGGTCCAAGGGTATTGGAACAGCCGTTCGCCCTTGTTATCGAGGAGCTCTAGTTGCAACTGCCCCGCAACCAACATGTGTCCATTGGGCATAAGCAATAACTTGCGCCAAGGAAGGTCGCGATTAACAGCTAATTGGGTGATAAGGCGCAGTTCAGACTTTGAAGGGGAAAACTCATAGATCTGACCATTATCAATTAATAATCGCCATGTTTTGCTATTCTTGCGGGCTGCCGATATCAGCGCACCACCTGGAAACTGCGGGAATAGATAGGGAGAACCAAACGCGGTAAATTGATTTTGTACTATATCGTAAAGGTAAATCGCGGCATTGGTGCTGACCAATAACTTGTCTCGGTCGATGTTTACCACTGTCGTTAAAAAGTCATCCGCAAGCCGTGATTCCGTGCCAATTTTATCAATACGCCGCACCTTAGAATTACTGACCCGATACAAGCCCTGCTCAGTCGCTGCCCATACAAAACCGTAGTCATCTAAGGCTAAACCTCGGATGCTGGTGACAGCTAAACCGTCTCTATCAGTAAAAACACGCTGCACAAAGCCGCCCGCCCAAGCCGAATGGACGCTAATCAGTGAAAGGATGAAACATGTCAGAATTGTTCTAATTATTTTTGTTTGCATGTGACAACTTACCGCATACCATAACTGTACTGTAGCAGCTCAATCCCTTCAATTCATCCGCTTGTTTACATAAAAGTTACAAAAAAATACAGGCAATAAAAAAGCGCTCAAGTGAGCGCTTTTTTAATCGACAGCTAAATTACTTTTTCTTTGCCTTTGGGTTTGGCAAATCAGTAATAGAACCTTCGTACATTTCAGCCGCTAAGCCTACTGATTCGTGCAGTGTTGGGTGAGCGTGAATGGTTAATGCTAAATCTTCAGCATCACAACCCATTTCAATCGCTAGACCGATTTCGCCTAACAGCTCGCCGCCGTTAACACCCACAATAGCACCACCGATCACGCGGTGAGTGTCTTTGTCGAAAATCAGCTTAGTCATGCCTTCAGAACAATCTGACGCAATCGCACGACCACTTGCAGCCCATGGGAAAGTTGCGGTTTCGTAAGCAATACCTTGCTCTTTCGCTTCTTTCTCAGTCAAACCAACCCAAGCTACTTCAGGGTCAGTGTAAGCAATTGATGGAATGACTTTTGGATCGAAGTAGTGCTTCATGCCAGCGATAACTTCAGCCGCTACATGGCCTTCGTGCACGCCTTTGTGAGCCAACATGGGTTGACCAACGATGTCGCCGATAGCATAAATGTGCGGTACGTTAGTACGCAGTTGCTTATCAACCTTGATAAAGCCACGCTCATCAACGTTAACACCTGCTTTTTCAGCATCTAACGACTTGCCATTAGGTGCACGGCCAATAGCCACTAATACGGCATCGTAACGAACGGCTTCAGTTGGCACGCTCTTACCTTCCATAGAAACATAGATACCGTCTTCACGGGCTTCAACCGCTGTGACTTTAGTTTCAAGGATCAGGTTGAACTTCTTCTTGATTTGCTTAGTAAATACGCGAACCACATCTTTATCAGCCGCAGGGATCACTTGGTCGAACATCTCAACCACGTCGATTTGGCTACCTAAAGAAGCGTACACAGTACCCATTTCTAGACCGATAATACCGCCGCCCATCACTAACAACTTGCCTGGAACTTCTTTCAGTTCTAATGCGTCAGTCGAATCCCAAATACGTGGATCTTCATGCGGAATAAATGGCAGTTTGATTGGGCGAGAACCCGCAGCAATGATCGCTTGCTCGAAAGTCACTTTAGTCACAGTGCCATCTTCAGCCGTCACTTCTAGCGTGTTAGGGCCAGTGAATTTACCAAAACCGTTAACCACGTTAACTTTACGCATTTTGGACATGCCGCCCAAGCCGCCAGTTAATTGGCCAATGACTTTTTCTTTAAAGCCACGTAACTTATCTAAATCGATAGTTGGCTCGCCGAAGACCACGCCGTGAGCGGCAACCGCTTTGGCTTCTTCGATAACTTTAGCAACGTGCAGTAAGGCTTTAGATGGGATACAACCCACGTTAAGACACACGCCACCTAAAGTGCTAAAACGTTCAACTATGATGGTTTCCAGACCTAAGTCAGCAGCACGGAAAGCCGCAGAATAACCTGCAGGACCTGCACCTAATACCACTACCTGAGTTTTGATTTCGTTACTCATGTTTTCCTCTAATTCTCATTCAATCCGTTGGAGGAGCTATCCTGCCAACCGAAAATGCGCCAGCGCGTAAGGTGGGCGCATTTTAACCTGTGTTTGATACTGATCACAATAAACAAAAGGCTGCTCAAGATGAGCAGCCTTATATGCTTACAGAACCAAAGTACGAATATCGGACAGAATTCCTGACAGCGTTACACTAAAACGTGCAGCCATGGCACCATCGATCACGCGGTGATCGTATGACAGTGACAGCGGCAACATCAATTTAGGTTCGAACTCTTTACCATTCCACTTAGGCTTAATTTCAGATTTAGACACACCTAAAATCGCCACGTCTGGGTAGTTCACGATAGGCGTAAACGCCGTACCGCCAATACCACCTAAACTTGAAATGGTGAAACAGCTACCTTGCATATCAGCAGATTTCAGCTTGCCATCACGGGCACGGATAGAGATATCAGCCAGTTCACGAGATAACTCGATAATGCCTTTCTTATCCACGTCACGCACGACTGGCACAACCAAACCGTTTGGCGTATCAACCGCCACACCGATGTGGAAATATTTCTTCTGGATCAGTGATTCGCCATCAGAGCTTAAGCTCGAGTTGAACACAGGGAACTGTTGCAACGTTTTAGCCACAGCTTTCAGCATAAACACTAAAGGCGTGATCTTGTAATCGGCTTTTTTCTTCGCCGCTACATCGTTTTGCTGCTTGCGGAACTCTTCCATTTCAGTGATATCAGCTTCATCGAACTGAGTCACGTGAGGGATAGTTACCCAGTTGCGGTGTAAGTTAGGGCCAGAAATCTTCTGGATACGGCTTAATGGAATCTCTTCCACTTCACCAAACTTACTGAAATCAACTTTAGGAGCTGCAATCACTTGCAGACCACCGCCATTACCTGAACCAACAGAAGTTGCCGCAGTCGCTTTCGGACGCGACAGTTCGTATTTCACATACGCCTGCACGTCTTCTTTCATGATGCGACCTTTACGTCCAGAACCTGTCACTTGGGTCAAGTCGACACCAAACTCACGGGCTAAACGACGTACAGCAGGAGACGCATGTACCGCACCAGTAGACACAGGTGTACCTGCGCTTGGGTGATGGGGTACTGGTGGACGGCTTGCAGGTGCAGCAACGGGCGCCGCGCTCACTGGAGCAGGAGCCGCCGCTTGTGCAGCAGGTGCTGGAGCACTTGCTGTTGCAACAGAAGTAGTCTCAATCGTCGCAATGACGCTACCTTGAGAAACCTTGTCACCCACTTTAACAGTCAAAGACAGCAGTTTACCGGCAAATGGCGCTGGCACTTCCATGGTGGCTTTGTCAGTTTCAAGCGTAATCAAACCTTGGTCGGCAGTGATTTCATCACCGACAGACACGAGCACTTCGATCACATCGACATTGCTGGCATCGCCAATATCCGGCACTTGAATTTCTTTTACCGCAACCACACTTGCCGCTGGTGCAGTAGCCACTGGCGCTACCGTAGCGGCAGGAGCCGCCTGAGCCACAGTTGCAGCTGGCGCGCTAACGCTTGGAGCCACAGCAGGTGCAGCACCGCCCACTTCAAGCATGATGACTAAAGAGCCTTGCGACACTTTATCGCCAACTGCAACTTTAACGTCTTTAACCACACCCGCGAAAGGTGATGGCACGTCCATCGTCGCTTTGTCTGTTTCTAGGGTAATTAAACCGCTATCAACTTCAATCTTGTCACCGACAGCAACCAGGACTTCGATAACCGATACATCAGTGTCGCCACCGATATCTGGCACAGTGACTTCAACCACTTTGGTTGCGCCCGTCGCAGGAGCAGCAGCCACAGTGGCAGGAGCAGCAGCCACAGTGGCAGGAGCCGCATGAACCGTTGCAGATGCTAGTGCCGCCTGAGCGGGTGCTGCAACTGGAGCCGGAGCGGCAGCTGCCGCGCCCGCCGCTTGCATCATAGCAATCAAAGTACCTTCAGATACTTTATCGCCCACAGCCACTTTCAATTCGGCTAAAACACCGGCGAAAGGCGCTGGAATATCCATAGTCGCCTTGTCGCTTTCGACGGTAAGAATCGATTCTTCTGCCGCTAAGGTATCACCCACAGCCACACAAATTTCGATCACTTGCACTTCATCGCCGCCGATATCAGGAACAAAAACTTCTTTTAATTCAGCCATTTTTATTGCCTCTTACGCGTACTGTGGATTGATCTTGTCAGCGTCGATACCATATTCTTTAATGGCTTTTGCTAACACATCGACAGGCAGCTCTTTGCGATCAACCAGTGATTTCAGTGCCGCAATAACGATGAACTTAGCATCCACTTCGAAGTGGTGACGCAGATTCTCGCGGCTGTCTGAACGACCGAAACCGTCAGTACCTAATACTTTGTAATCGGTAGGAATATAAGCACGTAACTGTTCGCCGTAAATCTTCATATAGTCAGTCGCGACGATTGCAGGTGCATCACTTGAAATCACTTGGCTGATATAGGCTTGTTTTGGCGTTTCGGTTGGGTGCAGCATGTTCCAACGTTCAGCGGCTTGACCATCACGGGTCAATTCGTTAAAGCTGGTCACACTGAATACGTCGGCAGTAATACCAAAGTCTTTCGCCAGTGCTTGCGCCGCTTTACGAGTTTGTTCAAGGATAGTGCCACAGCTCATTAACTGAACTTTGCCTTTACCTGAACCCGCAACCGTTTCTAACTTGTAGATACCTTTCACTATGCCCACTTCCGCGCCTTCTGGCATGGCTGGTTGCTCATAGTTTTCGTTCATTGTGGTCAAGTAGTAGAAGATATCTTCTTGATTCTCGCCGTACATACGACGGATACCATCTTGTACTACAACAGCGATTTCGTAGCCGTAGGTTGGATCGTAAGTAATACAGTTAGGGATAGTGTTCGCCAATACGTGGCTGTGACCATCTTGATGCTGTAAACCTTCGCCGTTAAGCGTTGTACGGCCTGAAGTACCGCCCACTAAGAAACCACGAGCACGCATGTCACCCGCAGCCCAAGCCATGTCACCAATACGTTGGAAACCGAACATTGAGTAGTAGATGTAGAACGGGATCATAGGTGTATCGTTGACTGAGTAGCTCGTCGCTGCTGATACCCATGAAGACATAGCGCCGAGTTCGTTAATCCCTTCTTGCAATACTTGGCCGGTTTTATCTTCACGGTAGTAAGCAACTTGGTCAGAATCCTGCGGAATATATTTTTGGCCTTCGTGAGCATAAATACCCACTTGACGGAACAAACCTTCCATACCGAAAGTACGCGCTTCGTCAGGAATAATTGGCACAATATTTTTGCCAATTTTCTTGTCTTTCAGCAGAGCTGTCAGAACACGAACGAATGCCATAGTCGATGAAATTTCACGGCCGTTAGAGCCCTGTAAAATCGAATCGAAAATCTTCAGTGACGGCACTTCCATCTCTTCGGTGAACTTTTGACGACGTTGTGGCACGCTACCATGCAGCGCTTCACGACGGCTCATCATGTACTTCACTTCTTCAGAATCTGGACCTGGGTGATAGAAAGGCAGATCTTCTAACTGGTCATCTGGGATCGGAATATTGAAACGATCGCGGAAGTAACGGATAGACTCAATACCCATTTTCTTCACGTTGTGAGCGATGTTTTTACCTTCACCCGCATCACCTAAACCGTAACCTTTTACAGTCTTGGCTAAAATCACCGTTGGGCGACCTTTGGTTTTTTGTGCGTGATCTAAGGCAGCGTACACTTTCACAGGATCATGACCGCCACGGTTTAAGCGCCAAATGTCATCATCTGACATGTTAGCAACCATTTCGGCCGTTTCAGGATACTTACCAAAGAAGTGTTCGCGAGTATAAGCGCCACCTTTGGCTTTACAGTTTTGGTATTCACCGTCAACGGTTTCTTCCATTAACTGCAGTAACTTACCGCTTGTATCACGGGCCAATAATGGATCCCAGTAACGACCCCAAATCACTTTAACGACTTCCCAGCCTGCACCGCGGAATTCGCCTTCAAGTTCTTGGATGATCTTACCGTTACCACGTACAGGGCCATCAAGACGCTGTAAGTTACAGTTAACGATGAAGACTAAGTTATCTAATTCTTCACGGGCCGCTAAACCAATCGCACCTAAGGCTTCTGGCTCATCACACTCACCGTCACCTAAGAAACAGTAAACAGTTTGTGCTGAACAATCTTTCAGACCACGGTCAGTCAGATATTTCAGGAAACGCGCCTGATAAATCGCTTGGATAGGACCTAAGCCCATAGAAACTGTTGGGAATTGCCAGTAATCCGGCATCAGTTTTGGATGTGGGTATGAAGACAGACCCTTGCCATCCACTTCTTGACGGAAGTTAGCCAGTTGGTCTTCGCTTAAGCGACCTTCTAAGAATGAACGCGCATAAATACCAGGGGCGATATGGCCTTGGAAATACACTAAATCGCCACCGTCTTTTTCATTGGGTGCGCGGAAGAAGTGGTTAAAACATACGTCATAAATAGTCGCGCTTGAGGCGAAGCTTGAAATATGGCCGCCTAATTCTAAATCTTTCTTAGAACCACGAAGCACCATAGCTAAAGCGTTCCAACGGATGATGGCGCGAATGCGACGTTCCATCTCTTGGTTGCCAGGCATGTGCGGCTCTTGACCCGCAGGGATAGTGTTCAGGTAAGCCGTTGTGGCGTTATAAGGCAAGTGAGTGCCATTACGACGCGCTTTATCGATCAGCTTTTCTAGTAAAAAATGCGCGCGCTCTGGGCCTTCCTGTTCCAACACGGCTTGCAGGGCATCAACCCATTCCTGAGTCTCTAACGGATCTACGTCTTGTAGCATATCTTCAGACATGACACTGTCCTTCTCTATATACATGATAATGAATGGTGTTTGCGGCATATTCCGATTTAGCTAGCAGCTAAATCACAGAACTTAAGCGCCACTCTTTAAACGGCGCAAGCTTCGCTGCAACCGGCTATCTTCTTCCCGCACAGATAACATCACCTCTTCGATGTAACTTAAGTGTTCATTCGAGGCTTCTCTGGCGGCGTCGGGATCACGACGAACGATGGCAGCGAGCAAGGCCCGTCTGTGATCGTTAGCCATAGTAGAAGCTTCTTCGCGGCGGCTTAAAAGCTCCAGGTTTTGCGCCACATTTTGATGCAGCACAGGGGTTAAACTAAGAACGAGGTGTAACATAGCCACGTTATGTGACGCTTCCGCCACAGCACGATAAAAACGCACAATCGCAGCAGCTTTTTGTTCGATATCGGTGGCGGCTTCCACCTCGAGGATCATACGCTTGATATTTTGCATATCGGCGTCGGTACCACGCAGGGCCGCAAAATAGGCCATCATGCCTTCGGTGGCATGGCGGAACTCCAGTAAGTCGTACTGACTCTCTGGATCTGAATTCATCAGTTCAACAATAGGATCGGCAAGGGTCTGCCAGAGTTGTTCTTTGACATAAGTACCACCGCCTTGGCGGCGCATTAACAGTCCTTTTGCCTCAAGCTTTTGAATAGCTTCACGCAAAGAAGGTCGAGACACTTCAAACTGGATCGCCAGTTCGCGTTCAGGCGGTAACTTCTGACCGGGCTGTAAACTCCCCTCTAAGATCATTTGCTCTAATTGCGCCATGATCACGTCAGAAATTTTTGGCTGATTAATTTTACTATAGGCCATCAGGCGCTCAGCTCCGTTGTAAATTGGTCTTACCAATTTTTTTGAGTGAGCGCACTTTATCAAATCAGCGTTTTGATGTCCAGATTGAAGATCACTCCTTAAAAGCGATCTCGATCAAAAGCACTCACGAAGAGAGAGCATAGCGGAAAAAAATGTTTATGGGGTCAGACCATTTGACAAAAGCACGGACTTCGCCCACTAGGCGCTGCCAAAAGCGCAGCGGATAGATTCTAGACTAGAAGGAGCACAACGACACCCTAGCAGCGAAGCGTTCTCGATTCTCGCTGCGAAGCGTCCTTCTTTTAACTCACCAATCCAAAAATGGTCAGTAATGAAAGTACTGCAACAATAAGTGTAAAGTTACGTTTACTGAGTACTAATAATGCTAAGGTTGATTGTACACATATAGGTGCACTTGCGACCTCAGGTAAAGGTTGTGCCGCTAATGCCGTTTCAGCCACCACAGTGTGAGCGCTCACATTTAAGGTCAATCCATTACGGCGCCACGCCGCTAAACCTTCACTAAATTGACCACTTAGGGCATAACCAAAGGCGAAAATCCGACTCGGTAACCAATCCAGTATCGTAATCACTTCGTTGACTAAGGGTAACTCTAGGGATTTACGGGCATTCTCTTCGGCATAAAAACGTACCGTGCAATACAGTACCGCACCGACTGGACCTAAAAAAATGAAAAACAGCGCCACGGCACCATAATAACGATAGTTAATCCAAGCAACACTTTGCCCCACTTTGGCACCTAGGTCTTTCTCGGATACAGCATCTAAACACTCGCTACAATCGAGTTCGGCGGCATAATGGTAACAAGCTTGGACGTCTGAGCGACAAGCCGCTTGCATATATTTTTTGAAAATATCACGCTGTTTCTGATGGTTAAAACAAACCACTGCCACAACAATCCATAGGGCTAAACTTAATAAGCCCCAAAACATTCCCGCCACTAACCAAGATAAAACATATACCAACAAGGCTGGTAACACTAACGCCAGCACCATCATCACGCTTGTCAGTGACGCTTTATCACCGAAAAATGTTGTCTGATAGGATTGCAGTAAACGATCAAATTGCCATGATGAAGGAAGAAATTTAAGTCGCTCCACTAAAATGGCGACCAAGAGTGAAAATAATGCCATGGGCTGTACCTCTATAATTTGTCCATAAATAGTCTAGGTTTATATGGAATACGTCTAAAATCCAAAAAGTTAAGTGATTAACTAAGAGCGCAACGCCTGAGTATATTCCTTTAACTTGCCTAAATATCCTTCCCAATCAAAACTTTGCCCTGGGTCCGTTTTCCGCATTGGCGCAATATCACAATGACCCACAATCCGTTCAATACTCAGCAATGGATATTCTACCAGTAAGGCTTGTGTTAACTCGATGAGTGACTGATATTGCTCAGGAGTGTAAGGCTCAGTATCTGTGCCTTCCAGTTCAATGCCAATGGAAAAATCATTACAATTCTCTCTCTCACCATAACGAGACACCCCAGCATGCCAAGCCCTGTCATTACAGCTTACATATTGGACACGCTCGCCATGGCGGCGGATCAAAAAGTGCGCCGACACTTGCAAGCCCTTGAGCGGTGCAAAGCTGGAATCGGCATTAATATCTAAACACCCTTGAAATAATTGATCAATGTAAGGTAATCCAAAGCAGCCTGCGGGCAGACTAATATTGTGGATCACTAACAAACTCACTTCATTCAAGGGACGTTGATTAAAATGTGGCGACTCACAACGCCTCGCACTATCACACCAACCCGAATCAAACCGCATTATGAGCTTATCCTCTATGCCACATATACTGGCTTACTCTAACAGTATTCCTCCAAGCAAAGAAGAAACCCTGCGCACGGAACTGACTGAGCTATCTTTTAACATTGAGATCATGGAGCAAACCATCCACTCTCAATTTAAATAAGGCTGCAGCTTACTCCTTTTGCTCAATCTTCCAACCTGTTCCGTGAGACCTAAGGCCGTGGTAATCTTAACCTAAAATGCAAGTAGGCCGTAATGCAAGGACTCCGCTTATGTTAGAAAACGATATCCGCCAATCAGTAAAATCTGCCCTCAGTGAAGACTTAGGTGGCACCGAAATCAACGATCAAACCAAAGCCATCGCTTATGGCGACATCACAGCAATGTTGATCCCCGCCGATAAGTACGCTGAAGCCACTTTAATCACCCGTGAAGAAGGCGTTTTTTGTGGTAAAGCATGGGCAGAGCAGGTTTTTAACCAACTCGGTGGTGAAGTCGCACTGCATTGGCATGTGGATGATGGCGATCTAGTATTACCCAACCAGCTATTATGTGAATTATCAGGTCCTGCGCGCGCTATTCTCACTGGCGAACGCACGGCAATGAACTTTATCCAAACACTTTCTGGTGTTGCCACCTTAACCAAACATTATGTCGATAAACTGGCGGGGACTCACACTCGTTTGTTAGATACTCGCAAGACAATTCCAGGCCTACGCACGGCACAAAAATATGCCGTCACCTGCGGCGGCGGAAAAAACCATCGTATTGGTTTATATGATGCTTTTTTGATTAAAGAAAACCACATTATGGCCTGTGGCGGTATTCGCCAAGCCGTAGATACCGCCCGCAGCTTGTACCCGAATAAACCCGTTGAAGTCGAAGTGGAATCACTCGAAGAGCTCGCCTTAGCACTCGACTCTGGCACAGATATCATAATGTTAGATAACTTCGACATCACTAAGATGGTCGAAGCGGTTGAAATGAACAATCAATATAAAGCTAAAGGCGCCGGCGCTAAGCTCGAAGTCTCTGGTAATGTCACCTTAGATACCCTAGCCGAATTCGCCAAAACAGGGGTGGATTATATCTCAGTTGGCGCACTCACTAAGCATGTTCGCGCCTTAGATTTATCACTCAGATTAAAAGCTTAAAACCGCTGGATGTTAGCTGGTAGTGGAATGTTCTCGCAAAGTACCGTAAGCACATTCCACTCATAAAATATTAAGGCGAAATACCTTTGTTTTGTAGGGCTCCTGCAAACCAAATGCAAAATCGTGCCTGCACTACCATACTCAGCATTCACCCTCACGATGCACCCAACCCGTCACCATTTCATGTCACCAATTTGACAACATAGAGACACACGCCAGCTAAACTGATATTGTCAAAAAGTTGTTATAACCTAACCTGTCGATAAGTTAGCCTTTTATACAAAAACAACACTTTATTAGTACTTTATACTTAATTTTTGTTTCCTTTTACCTAACTTTGTACTAACTTTTACCAAGGCGAGATGGCCGTTTGGTCAACCTCACCTAAGGTCAGCACTGGGATTCTTTTTAAAATTGCCTAGTTCACTTTTTTGAGAGGCATATTTTTGAAAACGTTAGCCTAAGGTGCGGTTGCCGAAACCATTTATTCAAACAAGCGCTAACCCAGCATTAACCTTGTGCTAATTTAGCAAAGCTAGCTTGGATAAATCAGCATGAGTCATTACACATGGGTCATTCAAGATCATCGGTGTACTGTTAATGTTACATAGATCATATAAATGATTTTATTGACATAAATGAGTTATAAAGTTTGATGAGATAAAACAATTTATAGAGTAAAACAGCGGTTAGGTTAAACACTCTATTCAACCACAGTAAGTCACTAAATAGTTAGCTGGAGAGAAAAATGAAGGCCATGAATTTAAACAAAGCATTAAATAAAAAAGCTCAGGGTTTTACTCTGATCGAACTAATGATCGTAGTAGCCATTATCGGTATTTTGGCAGCAGTTGCTTTGCCTGCTTATAAAGAATATGTAAATAAAGGTAAAATCAATGCCTGTCTAAGCGAAGCTAGTACACACACTAAAGCCCTCTCTGCTGCTATAATCGCAGAATTTACGGCTGCAAATTTGCCGACCTATAACGCTTCTGCATGTACTGCCCCAGCTTCTCTACCTACAACTTTGGCAGGACTAACTGGAACTTCAACATTCATAGCAAAAGATGCTACACCAACTAATATTGTTTGTACTTGGACAACTGCCACTTGCAAAGCAGGCTCCTAGGTAAAATTTTTAAGTAAGATAAAGCCGCGAACACGAGCGGCTTTATCTATATTCTCCAAAGTATAGAATAATAACTCAGTAGCTAATCAATCCATTCACCCAAATCCTAGGAAATAAGGCAGGGAGCAACTCTTCATTCTTGTAAGTGTTCAATAAAACAAACGCCATAACACTCACGACTAAAAACAATAACATCCTAACTACGACACTTGCTTTATAGTCACGACATGAACCATATTGCACTTGCATGGCGACCACAAAAACCAGCATCAACTGCGCCAATGGCATAACAACTACACCGCTAAACAAAGAATAACAAAGCCCAGATAGCAGAGCATAAATAATAGGAATGACCTCGACGTCGTTTGCTAAATATAAATATCGTAATCTCTTATAAATTCGACTCAATACCCAAGCTATGCAAACGATACTGCTGATAACACCGTACTCATAAAGTAATTGCATCACTGAATTATGTGGATGAGCATGTGGTAATGGTTTACCTTCAGCCCAGGTAAAGCTCATCGGCCCAAAACCCAAACACAAACGTTCTGGAATAGATTTAAGAACATACAGCCATAAATCTAACCTTCCAGAACTCCCTGTTCTAATCTGAAAACTTGAACTGTCCATCAGCCAGTACGGAATTATGATGATAAATACTAGCCACAGGCAGATACCAAATAACATGGTTTGCAACATGGTCGAAATAAATTGTTTGCGGGTATTTGCATCTACAAAAAAAAACAGCACGACTGACGCAAAAATGAGCGAGAGCATAGCTCCCCGGGCTTCAGTCTGTAACAACACAGCCCAATGTAGTGCAACAAAAACTATGGATACTCGTTTGAACTTAGCTAAACCTTGAACAAAAAAAGGCAAAAAAAGCAGAGGTGTCACCATTACTTGCAGTTGGTTAAAAAAGCGGACATTCACATAACCCGTAAGCAAGCCATGAATATCGAAGCTTTGTGCATCCGCATAAGAAAAGAATAAAAATAAAATATATTTAGCAAACGTCAATACAGAAAAGAATAAAACTCCCGCATAAACGGCAAAATACAAGATGCTGCGCTTCATCGAATTAATACTCAAAGCAAACAAGTAAAATGCTATTATTAGTATTCCGATATTAGTTATTTCAACCATTCCCCAAAAGGGATGTTTACTGAAAAAAGCAGATACAATAGCCAATACAAAAAAAATCGTTAAAGACACCTTAGTCAACCTTGAAAGCCTTATGAACTCAGCATCCTTAACAAAACATAACCCCAACGAAGCAAGCCAAATAAAACCAATAACAAGAAAACGCTTTAGATCATACTCACTGTCGATACCAACAAGATAAGAAAAATTAAAAGAAAATACAGTCCCGAGCAGGAAAATACATGCAAATGTAATTAATAGTCCCCAAGAATAAGCTCCCAATTGCATATACAGACTTCCTCAAATAATTAATGGCTATAACGTTATAATTTACTAATTATCATACAAATTTATGTTAAGTCACCTCCATAACGTTCACCTAAGACTATAAAAGTTTGCAACTTCTTCTTTTTATTAAAACTTTAAAAATCCAAAATTTTTAATGTTTTTCTGCTAAAAATAAAAATTGATTTCATACGGTACATCTCGGAAGTTCCTTGCTATACGTATGCTCCTAGACTTACGATGGCCACAACGATTGGGATCCACAGCAAGAAGTTGAAAATTAAGCAAATAATATTTTAAACCTCACTATATCAATGAACTTCCGCACCCATAAATTTGTTTGTTCCAAGGATAACTTTTTCATTAGACTAAATATGACAAAATGCTATAAAGACGTTATTATTTCAACACTTGTTTACAACTGGAGTCTCTATGCCATCTACAGGCCTGCATTTAGGGTTATCGACCCTCTTTATCCGTAAAGGTCTGCTAAATGAAGATCAGATGGCGAATGCCATCACAAAATCCCGTCAAAATAAGCAAGCATTAGTAAGCACTTTAGTTCAAAGTAAACTGGTTTCAGCCCGTGCCATTGCTGAGATGTGCTATGAGGAATATGGCACGCCACTACTCGATCTCAATGAGTTTGATCTTGCCTCGATTCCTGAGGACTTCCTCAACAAAAAACTGATTGAAAAGCACCGTTGCTTACCGCTGTTTAAACGGGGAAATCGCCTCTATATAGGCACATCCGACCCGACCAATATTGCCGCCCTCGAAGATTTCCAATTTAGTGCAGGCCTGCACGCCGAAGCGATTCTGGTTGAAGAAGATAAATTGGCTAAAGCGCTAGAAAAAATCCTCGAAGAAGACATCAGCGGCCTAGATTTAGGCGGCATGGATGAAGCGGCACTGGCGAGCATTGAAATTACCGACACTGACAGACGTAATGAAGAGTCTGCAGGCGAGGCCAGCGATGATGCACCTATTGTTATCTATATCAATAAAATTCTAACCGATGCCATTCGTAAAGGAGCCTCGGATTTACACTTTGAACCCTATGAAAAGCGCTACCGCATTCGTTTTCGCATCGACGGTATTTTACACGAAGTCTCTGAACCCCCTATAAGCCTTGCAGGTCGTTTATCAGCGCGCCTAAAAGTAATGTCGAAACTTGATATCGCCGAACGCCGCGTACCGCAAGACGGTCGGATCAAGATGAAGCTTTCCCGCACTAAGTCCATCGACTTTCGGGTCAGCACTCTACCGACCCTGTGGGGCGAAAAAATTGTAATGCGGATCTTGGATTCTTCCTCCGCACAATTGGGCATTGAAAAGCTCGGCTACGAGCCCGACCAAGAAAAACTTTACCTTGAGATGTTAGCAAAACCCCAAGGGATGATTTTAGTGACCGGCCCTACAGGCTCAGGTAAAACAGTCTCCCTCTATACAGGATTAAATATTCTCAATACCGAAGAGCGCAATATTTCTACCGCCGAAGATCCGGTAGAAATAAACCTTGAGGGTGTAAACCAAGTTCACATTAACTTAAAAGCCGGTCTCACTTTCGCCTCTGCTTTACGTTCATTCCTGCGCCAAGACCCCGATGTGGTGATGGTAGGTGAAATTCGCGATCTTGAAACCGCCGAAATTGCCATTAAAGCAGCACAAACGGGTCACTTAGTGTTATCGACCCTACACACAAACTCGGCCGCCGAAACCTTGACCCGTTTAATCAATATGGGCGTGCCCGGTTATAATATCGCCAGCTCAGTTAACCTGATTATTGCCCAGCGTTTGGCGCGTCGACTTTGCCCCGAATGTAAGCAAGCTGAAATCATCCCTGAGCATGAACTATTACGTTTAGGTTTTTCTCAAACACAAATTACACAAGGTTTTACCACCTTTAAACCTGTAGGCTGTGAACATTGCTCTGCTGGCTACAAAGGCCGGGTTGGTATTTACGAAGTGATGAAGATGTCCGATGAGATAGCGCGTACTATCATGGAAGGCGGTAACTCCTTACAAATCGCCTCCCAAGCTAAAGCGCAAGGGATGCGGGATTTGCGTCAGTCAGGATTATTGAAAGTAATTCATGGCGTAACTAGTATTGCAGAAGTCAATCGCGTCACCAGTTTTTAACTGCAGAGCGGGCTGCGCCCTTCTAGATTCTAGCGCCTAGAGCCTAGAAGGGGCAGTTATCGTGCGACGCCCTTGTTAGCTTTACAACCAACAGGAATTATTTATGGCTACGGCAACAACAGTAAGAAAGTCTCGCGGCAAAAAAAACGAGCAAAAAAGCCAGCCCAAAATCTATACCTTTGAATGGAAAGGCGTTAACCGCGACGGCAAAAAAACGGCAGGAGAGCTTAGAGGTGCTACCGCAGCCGAAATCCGTAGCCAGCTTAAATCACAAGGAGTAAACCCTAAGAGCGTTCGTAAGCAGTCCTCTCCGCTATTTAAGTTGGGTGAAGCCAATATCACCCCTATGGATATAGCAATGATGACCCGTCAAGTCGCGACTATGTTGGCGGCAGGCGTTCCTTTGGTAACGACATTTGAACTACTCGGCCGTGGCCATGAAAAAGCTAAAATGCGGGAATTACTGGGTACTATTTTAACCGAAATTCAATCGGGTATTCCCTTATCCGATGCTATGCGCCCCCATAGACGTTACTTCGACGAACTATATGTTGACTTAGTCGCCGCGGGTGAGCATTCAGGTTCACTCGATTTGGTTTTCGATCGAGTCGCAACCTACAGAGAAAAAACGGAAGCGCTCAAATCAAAAATTAAGAAGGCCATGTTTTATCCTGCTGCAGTTGTAATTGTCGCTATTTTAGTTACGGTTTTGTTACTTCTTTTTGTGGTGCCACAGTTTGAAGATATTTTTAAAGGCTTTGGTGCAGAACTGCCCGCTTTTACGCAACTGGTACTGCATATTTCCCGCGGCTTACAATCCTCTTGGTATATCTTTTTAGCCGCTATTGTCGGCGGCGTATTTTTGTTTGTACGCGCGCACCGAAACTCGCAAATGGTGCGAGATAGAGTCGATGAAGCCGTGCTTAAAATCCCAGCCATTGGACCGATTTTACACAAAGGTGCCATGGCTCGTTTCGCCCGCACCTTAGCTACCACCTTTGCCGCAGGTGTGCCGTTAATTGATGGCTTAGAGTCCGCCGCTGGCGCATCGGGTAATGCGGTCTATCGCAAAGCCATTTTAAAAATTCGCCAAGAGGTCATGGCGGGGATGCAGATGAATGTCGCGATGCAAACCACTGGTCTCTTCCCCGATATGTTAGTGCAGATGGTGATGATAGGCGAAGAATCCGGCTCGCTAGATAACATGCTCAATAAAGTCTCAACCATCTATGAAATGCAGGTCGACGATGCAGTTGATGGCTTATCAAGTCTGATAGAACCGATTATGATGGTGGTTATCGGTACTGTTGTGGGTGGTTTGATTGTTGCCATGTATTTACCTATCTTCCAGATGGGTAATATTGTTGGCGGCTAGTTATTACACCTCACTTCCACAAATAATATATAAGAAATTGAATGACTGAATTTATCTCTCTTTTGGGCCACTCTTTTGATCAGAGTCCTTGGCTCTTTATTACACTAAGCTTTATTTTTGCCGCCACCATAGGCAGTTTTTTAAATGTGGTGATTCACAGATTTCCTGTGATGATGAAACGGGAATGGCAGCAAGAATGTAATCAGTATTTACAGGAATACCACGAAGACATAGTCAAAATAATAGGCATAGATAATCTCAATACACCGATAGATAGCTTCCCCGAAAAATATAATCTTGTGGTGCCGGGCTCTGCTTGCCCTAAGTGCAAAACGGCGATTAAACCTTGGCATAATTTACCAGTATTCGGCTGGTTAATGCTCAAGGGAAAATGCGCAGCCTGTCACGCCCCCATTTCCGCCCGCTACCCAATAATTGAATTAATCACGGGGCTACTTGTTGCGACTTTAGCGTGGCACTTTGGTCCAAGCTGGCAATTTGTCTTTGCGAGCATACTGACATTTGTACTTGTCGCACTTACTGGTATCGATCTTGATGAGATGCTGCTCCCCGACCAAATGACGTTACCGTTACTTTGGCTCGGCTTGATCATCAATCTAAATCATACCTTTGCGAGCCCAACTGATGCCATTATCGGTGCGGCAGCAGGCTATTTAAGCTTATGGTCCATTTTTTGGCTATTTAAGATCCTCACTGGCAAGGAAGGCATGGGCTATGGGGACTTTAAACTGCTCGCCGTTTTCGGTGCTTGGCTCGGCTGGCAAATGCTGCCGCTGGTGATTTTACTTTCGTCCCTCGTTGGCGCAGTGGTTGGCATCGCCATGATTGTCAGTAAACGCCTCAAGCAAGGTAATCCCATCCCATTTGGGCCTTATATTGCTGCCGCAGGCTGGATAGCCCTAATATGGGGTCAACCTATAGTGGATTGGTACTTAAGTACGTTATAGAACAGGCTTCACTTAAGGATAACGGAACGTTCGCAAGCTCACTCACTTAACGCTTCGCTTACCGTAAGGGCGAAGCCCGTTCCGTAGACAGTAAGGACGAAGTCCGTCCTAGCAGCATAGCGTCCTTCATAGCTTTTAAGAGAGTTTTATGTCCAAATTTATTGTTGGTTTAACGGGTGGGATTGGTAGCGGTAAAACGACTGTCGCCAATTTATTCGCCGCAGAAGGCATTACCTTAGTCGACGCCGATATCGTTGCCCGCGACGTTGTCGCTCAGGGTTCAAAAGGGCTTGAGGTCATCGTTAGCCATTTTGGGTCTGAGATGTTAACGCCAGAAGGTGAACTCGATCGCGCCAAACTGCGGCAACGGATATTTAGCCACCCTGAAGAACGTGAATGGTTAAACCAGCTATTGCACCCCATGATCCGCCAAGAAATGCTAGCGCAGGTAGAAAAAGCAACCTCAGCCTATGTAATTATGGTCGTACCCTTGCTATTTGAGAACGGGTTAGATAGGTTAGTCAATCGGACTTTAGTGGTGGATATTTCGCCTGAGTTGCAAATCAGCCGCACCATAAAAAGGGACAATGTTGATGCATCTCAAGTAAATAACATCATTAACAGCCAATTGAGCCGCAGCGAAAAACTCGCCCGAGCCGACGACATTATTGATAATCAGGGAGAGATATCAGCCTTAAAACGAGAGGTGCTAGCATTGCACCAACGCTATTTACAACTATCTGGTACTCATAACGCCCATGACTGAATTAGTTTACGAACAGCCCCTAAACGAGAAAATTCGCAGCTACTTGCGGCTCGAATACCTCGATAAACAGCTGCAAAGTAACCTAAGCAATGACCACCAACATAGATGTTTTTATCCGCTGTTTTCCCTCTGTGAATTATCTGAACGCTGCGATTATCGCAATGAAGTATTAAAAGATATTGAGCGGCACTTGCTGCAACTCAGCAAATGGCAAGAATTAGATCACGTCGACCACCAGCAAATCAATATCTATATCAACGCCCTCACCCAAGCCCGCGAACCGTTACAAAAGCCTGAACGCTTCGGCAGCCAATTAAAACAAGACAAATTTATTTCCGCGCTACGACAACGCTTCGGCATGCCAGGTGCTTGCTGTAACTTCGACCTACCGCAACTGCATTATTGGTTATCTAAACCTTGGGAAGAAAAACAGCACGATTATCACTCTTGGATAGCGCATTTCGAACCTTTGCTTACCCCTATTACGTTACTACTTCAACTGACTCGTAGCACGTCCAATTACGACAATGCCGTTGCCCACGCAGGCTTTTATCAAGGTGACAGTGCCCAAGCACTTGCTTTGGTAAGGGTTAAAGTCGATGCTTCCCACGGGTGTTATCCTACGATTAGCGGCCATAAAAACCGTTTCGCTATCCATTTTGTACAGTTTGAACAACAACGCCACTCCGACCGTTCAATTGATTTCTTACTGGCTACCTGTGCATGAAGCCTTTACACTAATGGCCTGAAAGACATTAGTATTGGCGGCCGCTTTATCGCCGTTAACCAAGAGAACAATTATGCCATTGACCGTTAACTGCCCTATTTGCAAAGCCCCTGTCGAGTGGGTGCCACAATCTGCATTTAAACCTTTTTGCAGCGAGCGCTGTAAGTTGATCGATCTCGGCGATTGGGCGTCAGAAAAACACGTCATCCCAGTCAAAGCCGAGTTTGATCCAGAAGCATTTGATGAATTTGATCTCGATGAAGGCGATTTTTTTAAAGAGTAATTTTGGGTTTACACACGAATAACTCAGCTCAAGCCTTTAATGCACTTACTTTTACCCACTCATTAATCGATAAATATTATGACTAAACGCATCCATGTTGCCGTCGGCATTATTACTAACTCGGCCGGTGAAATTCTGTTGGCAAAACGCCCAGATCATTTACATCAAGGTGGAAAATGGGAATTTCCTGGTGGTAAGGTTGAGACAGGCGAAACTGTAACTCAGGCATTGATCCGTGAACTCAAAGAGGAAGTCGCACTCAATGTCACTGATAGTCAGCCATTTATGGCGTTGAGTTTCGACTATCCCGATAAACAAGTGCTACTCGATATCCATTCAGTCACAGAATTTAACGGCACAGCTCAAGGCCTCGAAGGTCAGCTTATCGCTTGGGTCACTAAAACCGACTTAACCAATTACGACTTCCCCGAGGCTAATAAGCCTATTCTTGAAAAAATTCTGGCTCAGTAATCCAGCCATTTACCTTGTCCTCTCAATGTGTTCTGTCCCCGAATCGCGATTCGGGGATGAACTTTTTCAATGCCTTAACTCCACAAAATAAGCAATTCTGTGATCGTTAAGCTTATAGATATTAGCAATGCGTGATCTTGCTTGCAGCAAATCAATTAATCGCTTTAATCGTATCCAGAATAATGTTTGAATCGAATTTCATTCTTTCTCTTCGATTTCGAGGGCGCATCATGCACAATAACGTTAAGGCATTCCTAGCCACTACCGCCTTATTTTTTAGTTGTCAGGTACTGGCCAATGGTGGCTGTGGATTTGAAGAACAACAACAGGGTTTAATTGCGACCTGCAGTGAGGAGAAACAAGAAGTGATTTTAACTGGCATAGTAGAAGCACAAAATTTAGTCACAGATCTCAATGAGTTTGCTGAAGGGTATAAAACCTATCAAGTCGATACCACTGCAATCACCCCGCTTAAAAGCATCACTGAACCTACAGAAATTGTAGTGATTATTGGTACTTGGTGCCCAGATTGTCACCGGGAAACGCCGCGCTTTATCCGTATTATGGAAGAAGTCGCTAATCCCAATATTAAAGTGACCTATATTGGTGTCGACCGAACGAAAAAAGATCCCGAAGGCTTAGCCGCAAAATACGACTTTACCCGCATTCCAACCTTTATTGTACTGCAGCAAGGTAAAGAAGTTGGCCGCATCGTAGAGCGCCCAACAGTTTCCTTAGAAAAAGATCTCGCCGATTTATTGAAATAATCGACACAGTACAAAGAATATACAAACAATAAAGGCCGCATCGCGGCCTTTAGTTTTTATCATGTTTTAATAAAATATTAGCCGACTTCGTCAATAATCCGCTGAGCTAACATCACTAAAACACCTTCACGTAATGCGCCGCCAGATAAGGCTAAATGCTCGATCCCCAGCAACTCAAACAAAGCCAATAGAATAGCGACACCCGCAGCAAAAGTCGGTGCTCGCTCACTGCAAAGCCCAACAATCCCCATTAAGCTAATATCTTCTTGAGCGAGGATCTCAGCCTTCAACTGAGTAAGCACATCGAGTGTGATAGTTTCAGATAACCCTCGGTGTAGTAACACTTCTACCACGGACTGTACAGCCCCGGAGGCACCAACGACACAATGCCAACCAAGATCACGTAGGGTTTGTCTATGCTCTGCTAATGCGATTAGTACTTGCTGCTTAGCATCATCGAAATCTAACTGCTGCAGCGGCAAACTGCTGAAAAATTGGCGATTATAAGTCACACTACCAAAGGGTAAACTGGTTTTGAACAGCACTTGATGCCCATCGCCAATGATAAACTCTGTACTCGCCCCACCGATATCAATAACCAAGCGACGGCCTTGACCACAAGTGGTCGCCACCATACCTTGATAGATAAGCTCTGCTTCACGCATACCAGAGATAATTTCGATCGGATGACCTAAGAGTGGCAATGCACGCTGATTAAACTCATCAGCATTGCTAATACAGCGAAGAGTTGCAGTTGCAATCACAGCAACATGGTTTGCTTCAATCTTATGTTGCACCAACATCTGGGCAAACATACTCAAACAGTCGAGGCCGCGCTGCATGACATCGGGGCTTAATTTGCCATCGTTGCCTATGCCTTCTGCGAGCCTCACCTTGCGTTTATATTTCGCAATAATATGCGGCTGACCACCACGCGTTTTGGCGATCAGCATATTAAAACTATTTGAGCCTAATGTTATAGCGGCATAAGCGGGTGTTGGCATTTACGAATGTCTACGTGTCCTATCATGACGAGGAGGGCGAGCACCACTGCGTTGAGCACCTGGGCGGCTTGCCCCTGAACGATCACGCAAGTTTCGAGTGCCGCTCGGGTGTTTACGGTGGATCTTCGCTGGCGTAGGAATATCGGCCAGTAAAGCTTCACTGTCGTAGTTACTTACTGGAATCGAATGATTGATATAGCTTTCGATTGCAGGCAAGTTCAATGCGTACTCTTCACAGGCAAAGCTTATCGACATGCCTTTGTTGCCCGCACGACCCGTACGACCGATTCGGTGAACATAGTCTTCGCAATCATCAGGTAAATCATAGTTATACACGTGTGAAACGTCAGAAATATGTAAACCGCGAGCCGCAACATCGGTAGCAACCAATATATCTAGCTGGCCACTGGTAAATTGCTCAAGGATACGAATACGCTTTTTCTGTGGCACATCACCCGTTAATAAACCCACACGATGTCCGTCACCTTCAAGCCAAGACCAAAGCGTTTCGCAACTGTGCTTAGTGTTGGAGAAAACGATGGCTTTTTCTGGCCAATCTTCTTCAATCAAGGTCAACAGCAAACGCATCTTCTCTTCTTGGGAAGGATAGAAGATTTCTTCTTTGATGTTTTTGGAGGTTTTTTCTTCGGGGGCGATTTCGACTTTAACGGGCTCATTCATATGATCATAAGCCAGCTCTTGTACTTTCATGGACAAGGTTGCCGAAAATAACATATTAAGACGTTGATTTGCCTCAGGCATACGTCTAAATAAAAAGCGAATATCTTTAATAAAACCAAGATCAAACATACGATCGGCTTCATCAAGTACCACAGCCTGAATTGAATTCAAGCCAATAATACCTTGGCGGACGTAGTCGATAATTCGACCCGTTGTACCAATCAAGATATCAACACCTTGATCTAATACTTTACGCTGCACATCGTAACTTTCACCGCCATAAACAATACCCACTTTTAAGTGTGTGTGCTTAGCGAGTAAAATCGCATCTTTGGCAATCTGAATCGCCAGTTCGCGAGTCGGGGCCATAATGATGGCGCGGGGCTGATTAATCAGTCGACCTTCAGGTATGGGAGTCGATAATAAATGATTAAACGTGGCGACCAAAAAGGCCATTGTCTTACCAGTGCCCGTTTGTGCTTGGCCTGCGATATCTTTTGATTGGAGTAATACAGGCAGTGATAACGCCTGGATCGGCGTACAAAATTCGAAGCCGTTCTCGGCAAGGGCCTGTTTAACCTCAGGATGTAGAGGTAGGTCGGCAAACCTTTGGGTAGATAGATGTGTTTCGCTCATAGCGCAAGCTTACCTGTTGAGGTTGCAATAAGATACTCGATCGTTTGAAATAGCCACATTATAAAAAGGTAACTTGAAAAGCTATTTTTCAGCCCCAATATACATGGTAAGCCATTAACAAACCAGCAATGGCACCCAAACTGGAGAACATCATGAGCGATAAAATTATATACCTGAGTGACGACAGCTTCGAAAACGACGTATTAAAGTCTGATTTGCCAGTATTGGTAGACTTCTGGGCCGAGTGGTGTGGTCCTTGTAAAATGATCGCTCCAATTTTAGACGATGTGTCTGAAGAATATGCAGGTCGCTTGACTATCGCTAAATTAAACGTTGACCAAAACAATGTTTCTCCAGCGAAATATGGCGTTCGTGGCATCCCAACTTTACTGCTATTCAAGAACGGCGAATTAGCCGCGACTAAAGTTGGCGCACTCTCAAAAACGCAATTGAAAGAGTTTATCGACGCTCAAATCTAATTTGACGTCGTAATGAGTGACCTCCGGCACAAGCTATAAATTAATTGTGCCGGAATTTCCCTAAATTTCTGGACGCCCCGCTTTGTTAGTGCTACTTTAATAACCAGATTCTTTCTAATAACCTCTTCTCGCTCGTCAATCACTATCCTGAATTACATCCTTACTGATTGATCGCGGTAAGCTTTGTCGCGTAACACAAGACCCCCAAAATGAACTTAACTGAATTAAAAGACACGCCGATTTCTGACCTAGTCTCGCTAGCTGAAAATATGAAGCTCGAAAATATGGCCCGCGCTCGCAAGCAGGACATTATTTTCTCAATCCTTAAAGCCCACGCAAAAAGTGGAGAAGACATTTTCGGTGGTGGGGTATTAGAAATACTCCAAGACGGTTTCGGCTTCTTACGCAGCTCAGACGGTTCTTATTTAGCTGGTCCAGATGACATCTATGTCTCACCAAGCCAAATTCGCCGCTTCAACATGCGAACGGGTGATACCATTTTTGGTAAAATTCGCCCACCAAAAGAAGGCGAGCGTTATTTTGCTCTATTGAAAGTCAACGAAGTTAACTTCGATAAACCAGAAAACTCCCGTAATAAAATCCTCTTTGAAAACTTAACCCCACTCCACGCAGAAGAGCGTATGCGTATGGAGCGCGGCAACGGCTCAACTGAAGATATTACCGCGCGTATTCTGGATTTATGCTCACCGATTGGTAAAGGTCAACGTGGTTTGATCGTTGCACCACCAAAAGCCGGTAAAACGCTATTACTTCAAGGTATTGCTCAAAGCATCAGCTACAACAACCCAGAAGTGGTATTGATGGTATTGCTGATCGACGAACGCCCAGAAGAAGTAACAGAGATGCAGCGCCTCGTTAAAGGCGAAGTTATCGCATCAACCTTCGATGAACCAGCCAGCCGTCACGTTCAAGTTGCCGAAATGGTGATTGAAAAAGCAAAACGTTTGGTTGAGCACAAGAAAGACGTCGTTATCTTACTCGATTCGATTACCCGTTTAGCCCGTGCTTATAACACTGTTATCCCATCATCGGGCAAAGTGTTAACGGGTGGTGTGGATGCTAACGCCCTGCACCGTCCAAAACGCTTCTTCGGTGCGGCACGTAACATCGAACACGGTGGCAGTTTGACCATTATCGCCACAGCCTTGGTAGATACGGGTTCTAAGATGGACGAAGTGATCTACGAAGAATTTAAAGGTACAGGTAACCAAGAGCTACATTTGTCACGTAAAGCGGCAGAAAAGCGTGTGTTCCCAGCCATTGACTTCAACCGCAGCGGTACCCGTCGTGAAGAAAAACTCACGACTCAAGAAGAACTGCAAAAAATGTGGATCCTGCGTAAGATCCTCAATCCTATGGATGAAGTCAGCGCAATGGAATTCTTAATCGATAAATTGGCGATGACCAAGACTAACGAAGAGTTCTTTACCGCCATGAAACGCACTAAGTCTTAAATCTCAGTGAATCTCTAAACTAAAAGCCGCATTATGCGGCTTTTTTGTTATCTAAGATTTTTTCACTGCTAATATTTTACTCAAGTTTTTACTCAGAGCCTGTGTTCGCTGCCGGAGCATTTCCCGTAGTAAGAGCACGACAGGCGTGACATGTTCACGTCCTGGGCACACTAAGTACAAATCGACGGGCTCCCCTTGATACTCAGGCAACAAACGTACTAATCGCCCTGAGATTAAGTCATCGGCCAGATCTAGACTCGACTTAAATACCAACCCTTTGCCAGCCACAGCCCAACGGCGGGCAATCTCGGCATCATTAGCACTACGATTGCCCGTGACACGCACTTTGAATTCTTGACCATCACGCCTAAATAGCCATTGATCGTGGGTGCGATCATCCAACTTATAAAACAAGCAATTATGCTCAACTAATTGTTCTAATGAATTAAGCACACCAAACTTGGCGAGATATTCAGGTGAGGCGCACAAGACACGATCAACACTACAGATAGGGAAAGCCACTTGGTTAGAATCCTGCGGTTTTCCATAGCGCACGGCGACATCAATTTTATCGTGGTAAAAACTGCTGATATTGTCGCCAAGGTGCAAGCGCACTTGCAGTTGAGGAAAATCGAGCAAAAACTCGTCTAGCCAAGGCACAAACAGATTACGACCAAAGTCTGAAGAAATCGAAAGGCTTAAGGTGCCAGATATTTTACCTTTATCACTGGCGATAGCTTGTTCGCCAAGCGCTAAATCGCTTAGCGCACGTCGGCAATGAATAAGATAACGTTCACCTTGCACAGTCAAACGTAAGCTGCGTGTCGTGCGGATAAATAAGCTAGTATCGAGCTGTTTTTCAAGCCGTTTTATTGCCGCGCTGGCAGAAGCGGCGGAGATATCCATCTCGGCTGCTGCGGCAGATATATTGCCGCAATCAGCGACTCGCACGAACAAAGCTAAATCATTAATTAGCATAATTATCAAAAATCCTTTGAAAAAATTACAAACTTTATCCTGTTTATCTCTTGGCTAATATTCCACACAATGGCTACACGATACAAGTACACTCAAATAAGTCGACTCCAGCAAGTACACCCAGAGGAATAAACATGAAAGCCATTGGTTACCAGACAGCAAGTGCAATCACAGCGCCAAATGCATTAGAAAACATCACGCTAGCCGAGCCAACTGCGACAGGTTTTGACCTTTTAGTGGAAATCAAAGCCATTTCTGTCAATCCGGTTGATACAAAAATCCGTGCATCTAGCTCTGCACCTGCAGGCGAATACAAAATTATCGGCTGGGATGCGGTCGGTGTCGTCAAAGCAGTTGGTGAGAAAGTCAGTCTTTTCAACGTTGGCGATGAAGTGTGGTATGCGGGCGATATCAGTCGCAGCGGAAGTTACGCAGAATATCAATTGGTTGATGAGCGAATTGTCGGCCATAAACCTAAAAGTTTAACCTATACCCAAGCCGCGGCATTACCTTTAACGGGGATTACAGCATGGGAGATTTTATTCGACCGTTTAGCTTTACCCCAAGATGGTTCGGCAACTGACGCCCGTATTTTAATTATCGGTGCGGCCGGCGGTGTGGGTTCAATCATCACTCAGCTTGCAGTAAAACTCACAGGTGCAGAAGTGATAGGCACTGCATCTCGTCCAGAATCCGCCGCTTGGGTGCACAAACTTGGTGCCGATGCTGTTATCGACCACACCAAGCCACTTTCACAGGAACTTGCGAATATTGGCATTACTGATGTGACCCATGTGATTAGCTTAACCCAAACCGATCAACATTTTGATGAAATAGTACAAGTGCTTAAGCCACAAGGAAAACTAGCATTAATCGATGATCCTAAGGGGCCATTAGATGTGATGAAACTTAAGCGTAAAAGCTTATCCTTACACTGGGAACTGATGTTTACCCGCAGCCTATATCAGACCGAGGATATGATTGCGCAACATCACTTACTCAACCGCTTAAGCGCCCTTATCGATACAGGCGAGTTACAGAGTACGTTCGGTGAACACTACGGCACCATTAATGCCCAAAACTTAATCAAAGCTCACGCTCAGATAGAGTCTGGCAAAGCGATCGGTAAAATTGTTTTAGAAGGTTTTAACCAATGAAAATAACAGTATTTGCCCAAATCATAGCGAATCAAGGCCAAAGCGATACGCTATTTAAGATACTCAAGCAACTCGTGACAGACACTCATACCGAGGCTGGCTGCATCGAATATAAACTGCATCACTCATTAGATGATGAAAATATCTTCTGGATGTACGAAATTTGGCAATCCCAAGCCGCACTGGATGAACATATGGCGAGTACGCACTTTCAAGCATTCGTCGCTCAAACCGCAGACATAATCAATCGAGCTGACATTCACAAAAGCTACGCCTGCTAATCAACAAAAAAGCGCCAAACACGTTGGCGCTTTTCATCATTTATCACTTATCGAATCAAAGTCATGGCCATCTTGCGGCGTAAATACGCGATTTGCTGCATGTGTGGCAAATCCTTAGGACAGTTGTCTTGGCAGCCGAGTAAAGTCATGCAGCCAAACACGCCATCCTGATTGCCAATCACATGGTAAAAATCCTCGGCAGTACGAGCGTCACGGCTATCCATCTCAAAACGAGCTATTTTCATCATGCCCACAGCGCCGACAAAAGTTTCACGCATTTGTTTAGTCGCACAGGCAGAAACACACACGCCACATTCAACACAGCGCTCTAGCTCATACAAACGCGCAGCTTCATCTGGATCCATAGGATCTTCAAGCCGATGCACGCTTATATCATTGGCCTTAGGGTGTAACCACAGCTTTAAGCGTTCGGCCAGTTCCCGCATAAACTTACCAGTATTAACCGAGAGATCACCAATCAACTCAAAACCTGGCAGCGGCATTAAGGTGATTTCGCCCTTAGGGTATTTGGCCGTTAAGGTGCGGCAAGCTAGCGTCGGGAAACCGTTGATCACCATAGCGCAGCTACCACAGATGCCAGCACGACAAACAAAGTCGAACTGCAATGAAGTGTCTTGTTCTTCCCTGAGTTTATTAAGGGCGATAAATACCGTCATCCCCGGCGTTTCGGTAAGCTGATAACGCACCATTTTCGGCTTATCGTTTGGCTCCTGCGGATCATAACGAAAGATATTAAAGGTTAACTGGCGACCTTGGCTCATTATGATTTTTCTCCTAACGCATTGGCAGATGGACTTTTTAAAGTATCACTTAAACGTTCATTATTGGGTTGTAAGCTCTCGGGTAATTCAAAGGGCATAAGAGCCCGCTGCCTTTGATAACGGTCAGCATCATCACCTAGCTCAGCTAAAATCTCGGCAATTTGCTGTTCACGCTTTTCGGTATCGGGATGCACTATGGCGTTGTTGATGCCATAACCACGATAACCCGGCGGGAGCTCCATCTTCATCACATCGAGTGCTTCGTAGTTAAGCACAGGTTCGAGTGCATCGGGATCAGGCCAGCTGGCCAGGGTGCGATTCAGCCAGTCTCGATCATTTCGCTGCGGATAATCCTCGCGAGCATGGGCACCACGACTCTCTGTTCGCGCTGCGGCCCCGCAGGCTACGGTTAGCGCCACTTTTAGCATACGCTTGACCCGCAGGGCTTCAACTAACTCGGGATTGGCGTGACGCTTTTTACACTTAAGTCCGAGTTTACACGAACGCTCGAGCAACACTTTTAGCTCGGCAACCGCTTTTTCAAGCTCGGGGCCATTACGGAAAATCCCCACATAATCCATCATGATGCGCTGCATTTCGCGCTTGAGTTCAAAGGCGCTCTCGTGACCATCACCCTCGACCAGCACATCGATTTCACTCTGCACCTGCTGCATAAACCGTTCAGCAAGCTGAGTGTCGATCTCAAGGCTATTGTTCTCACAAAAATCGGCGACATATTTACCAATAATCATGCCGCCAACCACGGTTTCGGCCAACGAATTACCGCCTAAACGGTTAAAGCCGTGCATGTCCCAACAAGCCGCCTCACCTACGCTAAATAAGCCTTTAAGCTGCGGACTTTCACCTGTGGCATTAGTCCGAATACCGCCCATAGAATAATGCTGAGTTGGGCGTACAGGGATCCAATCTTTAGCGGGATCGATGCCAAGGAAATTCTCACAAATTTCCTGTACTTCCCTAAGATTCGTTTCAATATGCTTGCGACCTAAAAGGGTAATATCTAGCCACAAATGCGGGCCATAAGGGCTATCAACGCCCTTACCTTTACGTATATGTTCGGTCATGCGACGCGATACTACATCCCGCGATGCCAACTCCTTTTTATCGGGCTCATAGTCAGGCATAAAGCGATAACCGTCTTTATCGCGCAATAAGCCGCCATCACCACGGCACCCTTCCGTTGTTAAAATGCCCACGGGAACAATGGCAGTGGGATGGAATTGTACCGCCTCCATATTGCCAAGCCTTGCCACGCCCGTTTCCAATGCCAACGCTTGGCCAATACCTTCGCAGATGATCGCATTGGTCGACACTTCATAAATTCGGCCATAACCACCAGTGGCTATCGTAGTGGACTTAGCCACATAGGCTCTAAGTTCACCCGTAATCAAACAACGAGCAATCACGCCATGACAACGCTTACCATCGTGAATAAGTGCCAAGGCTTCGATACGTTCATGGACGGGAATATCCATGGAAATCGCTTTGTTATCCATAGCGTATAACAGCGAATGACCTGTACCATCGGCGGTATAACAAGTGCGCCATTTTTTAGTACCGCCAAAGTCCCGCGCATTAATCAATCCATGGGCTTCCTGCGCCTCATGTAGCGTGACTTTTTGCGCATTGACTATCACTTCTCTTGGGCCAGCAGTCACCCGAGACCAAGGAACGCCCCAATTGGCCAGCTCACGTACTGCCTTAGGTGCACAATGGGCAAACATCCGTGCAACATCTTGATCGCAGCCCCAGTCGGAACCTTTTACCGTATCTTGAAAATGCACATCCTCATCATCGCCCATTCCCTTAACTGCATTGCCTAAACTCGCCTGCATCCCTCCTTGAGCGGCAGCAGAGTGGGAACGTTTTGCAGGAATGAGTGACAGAACTAAAGTGTCAAGCCCACGCTCTTTCGAAGCGATAGCGACCCTTAAGCCCGCGAGCCCAGCTCCTACCACCAATGAATCGGTATAAATCAGTTTCACGCCTGCTCCTTAATGGGGTCTATTGTTTTGTGCTGTTTTTTTATGTTCGACATTCTATTCACTGATTAACTTAATCATTGATTAAAAGCGGAATTAACTCGCGTAGGGTAAAAATGCCAGAAGTGAGGCGACACCAACAGTGACAAATAGCACGCTCACTATGGTCTTGATCTTACGTAATCGACTGCGGTTGTTGAGATCCCGCGCCGCACCCCATTTCAAAGCCACACGGTAAATGCCAATTGCTGCATGTAACTCCACAGTGAGCAGCAAAGGCAGATAAACCATCCAGACACCTTGATTCCAAATACGATCGGCGCTTCCCTGAGGGCCAATGGTTTCGGGAGCCGAGCCAATAAGCCACAAATGCACAGGCAACAGCAGTAAAATCACTACACCAGTAATGGCTTGCCAGCGCCACAAGCGAGTATCGCTGTGGTCGATCACTTGCATTTGTTGGTGCAGAGCCCTTTGCTGACGCAGACTCATGGGTAATTTTTGCAATGCCACTAACACGTGCACTAACGCCAAAATGGCAATACCAATGGCAATACAAGTCACTACCCAAGGATAACCGTGTCCATCAGCGGACAGAAAACTCAGCTCCATGGTGCGTGCCACCCAACTCATGGCATCCGCACCCAATAAAATCGATGACACTAACACTAAGTGGGTCCACAAAAAGACTGCGAGTATTACCCCTGACAAACTCTGGCTTAAATCCAGCCAAGCACTCCATTTTTTAATATTTAATTTGATCGCCATCCTATCGCCTCACGCCGTTGACCTTATCGAGCCAATCTCATTAAGTCTTATCGCAAACTAATATCGCTCACACATCCACACGAAAACGTGAGCCAGATCAATTGAGTGCTGAATAATTAACCTAATGCTTAATAATAGCAGTGAAACAAAATCCTGCTGCTGGCTTAAAGCCTACTCAGGTACGAAGGGCTGCACAGGAATATCGAGCTCGCTACCGATAAATAGATATGAAACAAGGCTCGCAGTCCCAAGGCATAGCAGATATATAATCAACACCTTAGCGACTTTTCGTAGACCTGAACGTTTAGTGGTTATGCCCCACTTTACCGCCACGCGATAGAGACCAATCATGGCGTGTACCACTACAGCGGGAAGTAACAGCGCATACAGCAACCAAGCATTATCGTGATAAACCCGCTCAGCCGATAAATGCGGGCCAATTTCGGGATTCAAAATCATAGTGAAGAGATGAACTGGAACGAGGAAAAATAAGATAAAGCCAGTGATCAGTTGCCAAAACCACGCATGGGTATCCTTATGCTTGATATTCCCCATGTGCGAACGCAGGGCTCGCCATTGCCCTAGCTGCGCCGGAAAACGCCGCAGCGCCACAGCAGCATGTACTATCACCACCAATAACATAAACACTGAAAACACTTTAGTGACTATAGGAAAACCATGTCCTGTGCTGCTAAACATTCCACCTTCAAGCAACTGAACGACCCGATAAAAAGCCTCTTTACCCAGCAAAATACTCGATTCAAAATGCATGTGTAATAGTAAAAAGCTGCCAAGTATAATCCCTGTCGCACTCTGCAGCCTATCAGCCTTAGCCGACCAAGGATGACCTAGCGGTGTACTCACCCTATTGTGAACTCGAGTTATGCTTGTCATCTTGAATTAACCTATGTCGTTTATCGTTGGCACCTCTTGGCAAACTACACCATAGCAGCAACTCAAATCAGGCTTGAGTGTCACAGATTTAAAGCGTGAGCCAACTCACCTGACGGAGTTAAACTCTTAGAAGATGATCACAAAAAACGTATCAAAACCAAACAAAGGTAAAACCAATTAACCAATACTTTTCATAGTGTTATATCAAATAATGAAACTGACAATTCGTTTTTTAACACCAATCCATACCCGCCAGCTAACCCCTTGTCTGTATAGACAAAAGCGTAATACCAGGATAGCCAGTCGTCGAACCTAAAGCCTAGTGATAACCAAACGACCTTACCTAAAGCGCTTTAAATTCCCGCTACATCCTGCATTTTGGGATAGTTTGGGTATACAATACCGCGATATTTTGAACCCTTAGTTTATGAACACTCAGTCACAGGATGCCCCCATGCCTTGGATCCAACTCCGTATAAACACCAATAGCGATGACGCTGAAACCATCAGCGACTTGCTCATGGAAGAAGGTTCAGTCTCTATCACCTTCGAAGACGGTAAAGATACCCCTATTTTTGAACCTAAATTAGGCGAAACCCCACTGTGGCGCGATACCGTGGTAGTGGCCTTATTCGATGCAGAAACCGATCTGACACCGACCATCGCCATGCTGAAAACCTTGCCTTTCCTCGGTGAGAACTTCAGCCATAAAGTCGAACAAATTGAAGATAAAGACTGGGTACGCGAATGGATGGATAACTTCCACCCAATCCAATTTGGCACACGTTTATGGATCTGCCCAAGCTGGCGCGAAATCCCTGATCCAACCGCAGTCAATGTGATCTTAGATCCGGGTCTTGCCTTCGGTACTGGCACTCATCCCACGACAGCACTGTGTTTAGAGTGGCTAGACAGCTTAGATTTAAGCGATGAAGAAGTGATCGATTTTGGCTGTGGTTCAGGCATCTTAGCCGTAGCCGCACTGAAACTGGGCGCAAAAAAAGTCACAGGTATCGATATCGACTATCAAGCCATCGACGCCTCGCGTGCCAACGCCGAGCGCAATGATGTCGCTGACAAGCTGGCGTTGTACTTACCAGAAGACCAACCCGCCGATCTCAAAGCCGACGTACTGGTCGCTAACATTCTTGCAGGCCCTCTGCGAGAATTAGCGCCTTTGATCGCAGAACGCGTAAAAACCGGTGGCAAACTTGCCCTTTCCGGTCTCCTCAAAGAACAAGCCCAAGAAATATCTGACTTTTATAGCCAATGGTTCGATATGGACGCAGCGGCTCACAAAGAAGATTGGAGTCGCTTGACAGGTAAGCGTAAATAGCGCTAAAGGGTGGCGCAACATGCGCCACCGCTGGCTTCCAACAATTTGACCTCTGACTTCTCGTCAATTAAAAGTCAAGAAAAAAAATTACCTCTAGGTCATTTATTGACCTTTTCACGGCCAACAAAAAGGGCTACTATAGCGCCCCTTTGAAGAGCTAAGGTGAAACATAAAATGCAGATTGGACCCTATCAACTGAACAATCAGCTGATCGTGGCACCAATGGCAGGTGTCACCGATCAAGCCTTCCGCAATCTTTGTCTTCGTTATGGCGCAGCCTTAGCGGTTTCCGAGATGCTTTCATCCAATCCCGAGGTTTGGGATACAGATAAAAGCCGCCAGCGCATGACGCATTCTGGCGAGGAAGGCATCCGCTCAGTGCAAATTGCAGGGGCTGATCCTGATTTAATGGCGCAAGCCGCCTTGTTCAATGTCGAACAAGGTGCTCACATCATTGATATCAACATGGGTTGCCCGGCGAAAAAAGTGAATAAAAAGCTGGCAGGCTCGGCGCTAATGCAAAATCCACCGCTGGTAAAAGAGATTTTACAAGCCGTGGTCGCCGCAGTGAACGTGCCTGTCACGTTAAAGATTCGCACCGGCTGGGAGCCAGAGCACAAGAATGGTGTTCAAATCGCCCAGATTGCAGAAGATTGTGGCATCGCCTCGCTCGCCGTTCACGGCCGCACGAGACAATGTATGTACAGAGGCAACGCCGAGTACGACACGATCAAAGCAATCAAACAGAATGTCTCGATTCCTGTTGTCGCCAATGGGGACATCGACAGTCCGGAGAAAGCCCGCTTTGTGCTGGAATACACCGGTGCCGATGCCTTGATGATAGGACGGGGTGCTCAAGGACGGCCTTGGATTTTCAGAGAAATCCAGCACTACTTGGAAACGGGTAATAAGCTAGCGCCCATTGAGGTTGCCGAACAGCGTCAAGTGATGCTGGAACACCTCACCAAACTGTATGACTTATATGGTGAATACAAGGGTATCCGCTTCGCCAGAAAACATATGGGATGGTACCTAGACCAAGAAGCTCAGCGCCAATTTAGGGCTGACTTTAATCGGCTGGAAACCGCTGCAGAACAGTATTCCCTCGTGGAATGTTATTTTGATGAATTAGTACAGAATTAATAAAGAGCAGAATAGAATGTTTGATCAGACAACTAACACAGAAGTTCACCAGCTTACCGTTGGCAAAATCGAAACAGCAAACGGCACTATCAAGCCCCAGTTATTACGTGACGCCGTCAAGCGTGCCGTAACTAACTTCTTCGCACAGTTGGACGGTCAGGAAGCACAAGAAGTTTATGAAATGGTGCTAAGCGAAGTTGAAGCGCCTCTGCTTGACATCATCATGCAACACACTCGTGGCAACCAAACCCGCGCAGCAAACATGCTAGGTATCAACCGTGGTACTCTGCGTAAAAAATTGAAAAAATACGGCATGAATTAATCCGCAAGGATTAAGCTGTTGTATTAAAAAGGGTTAATCAGAAATGATTAACCCTTTTTACATTTTGAACCCACTCCTGAACCCACAGTTAGTGATCTACTCGTATTAGAATTTATCTTACTTGCCCAGTACTCGTAATCTTTATAGAGTGCATTTATCAAAGGCTGCTGTGTATGTTCATGGGGGAAGAACTATTATTCAACGCAATGAACAAACAACTTGAGCTATATCGAAATTCGTATCCCACCTTCACACTTGAATAGGGTGATTTTATGGACTTGTTAGATAAGTATCAGCTTAAGGAATGGTGGCTTCAAGCTCTAACTGCAAGTCAAAGAAACCAAGTTGCTAACGACTATCGTCCTATGGGCTTACCAATTGGCGAAACTCCCTACCTATACCAAGATTTAGATAAAACTGACTCTAACAATGGATTCGGTAAACTAAGTCTTTTACTTACTCTTTCTTACATTGCTGGTGATGAAGCAAAGCATATTCTCCAAACCAAAGTAGAAAACGAGTTACTCCAGTGTTATACGGCACCTGATAGTAACCTGATTGATGTGCACCTAGCCCTTGCATCACTTATCAAGCATCACTACTCATTGAGAACAGCCCCAGAACATTATGAAAAAGCCAAAGAATTCTGCTTAATGCAAATATCTATCTCTAGTAAGTTGGTCAAAAAATTTCGTCATATCGAAAAACCTAAAGAACTAAAAAAACTACAGAACATAACGGGAATTAAAGATCCTTATTATGATGAACTTCAAATGCTGCCCTCCCATACAGGCTACAAGCAGTTAGCAATTATTCTTGAGAAAGAAGGCAATATTGAAGGTGCATTAAAACTCTCTAAACAAGCTCTAAAGCAAGGCTGGACAGATAATTATGAAAAACGAATAGATAAACTTAACCAAAAATTAGCGAAGTAAAAGAAGAACTAGACCACTGAAGTTAACAATGAATAAAACTGCTGAGCATGCTAACGCAACTGGCCTAACATTTAATATTTGCCGATGGAAGGTGGTTACGTATAAGAGCATCAGCGCTTTGATTAGGGATGTTGATAGCATCGTATCTCCCTTGTTAAAACAGTAAGCCTTATCCCTTTCTAATGAAAATTAATCTAAAGTTGCTCGTTCAGTTGTGTTTCGTTAATGATGAAAATTGAAGCAAATTCAAGGCTCATACTGGACTTTAGTTATGGCAGTAAGGCTAGTCTACCCAGTGTTTGAGCCGCCCAAGAATATCTCAGGAGAACACTCATCCCTCGAACCATTAGCAGTTGATTATAATGATGTGCTGTTCAGCCAACTACGGGGTCTGCAACACCTCACTGAGTCCAAAATATAATAATAAACCAAACCCCTCATATCGCTCTAACCATTCCAGCAGCAATATCAACTCATATTAATAATCCCGAGTGTAAATTTGCTACATCCAAACTAAGTCAGCTCTCGCTACTCCTTAAGCGATATCTCTCAGTATAGACTGTGACATCAACTGCAAATCCTGACTATTTTAGTCGGGTTTAGTTGCCACGATTAAAAGCTGCAAATAATATGAATGTAATTTTATTGCTGCTCTGGAGCTACTCATGTCTGCTACTTCTGTCTCAAAAGATGCACAACTCCCACCCCATGGGTTTAATTCTCAACACAATCATTGGCTAGAACGAAAAATAGGTGAACTAGTGGCAGAAGACTTTCGCCGCGCACATGTGTTTAGTCAATTTGGTATCGATTTTTGTTGTGGCGGGGGTAAATCACTGGCAGTCGCCTGTGAGCGTGCAGATGTAGATCCCGCAAAAGTGGTTGCTGCGCTGAATGCCGCAACACTTACCGGTAGCAAAGAAGATGAATTAAATCAATTACCCTTAGATCAACTTATCGAATATATAGAATCAACGCACCATCAATACGTGCGCGAAAAAGCCCCTTTATTAGTCGAATATTCCGAAAAGATGATTCGCGCTCACGGTGAGCACTATGCCGAAATCGTTCCCTTTGCGGGTTGGGTACGAGCCTTAGTTGAAGACTTAATGCCACATTTAATGAAGGAAGAAAAAATACTGTTTCCGGCGATCCGCGCCATGAGTCATGGAGAGCAGGTTGAGGCTTGCTTTGGCCATATTGGCAACCCCATCAATGCGATGCAACATGAGCATGAAGAAGTCGGTTTGATTTTGCAAAAATTACACGAGCTCACTAACGACTTCACACCACCTGAATATGCGTGCACTACATGGCGTGTTTGTTATGCCACTCTGGCGGAATTTGAGGCGGACTTACATCAGCATATTCACTTAGAAAACAATATTCTTTTTCCTAAGGCATTGGTTCTGAATCAATAATTGATTAAATGTTTATCCCGTAGCGGCTCCAAATTACAGATTTTCCGCTTAACCTTGAGGCCAGACCTAAGTCTGGCCTTTCAATTGTTGACGTGCTACAACAAGTCATGTGTCGCTGACGGATAAGCTGCCATGACATTTCAATCATTTGCACTCGATGATATTGCCAATTTGCACGAATCGGCCCAAGTAGAATTTAAACTCGCAGGTGGCCGCGATGGCCAAGGTCAATTACCCGAAGACATTTGGGCGACTTATAGCTCTTTTGCCAACACTTTGGGTGGCGAGATCATCCTAGGTGTGCGGGAAGAGCGTGGCCATTTCAGCATTGAAGGCATTCCCAATCCGCTTCCTGTTTTACAAGAATTTTGGGAAATCCTCGATGACCCGAGTCGCACTAGTCACAATCTTTTAGCGATTTCGGATGTACAGATTATTGAAATTATGAACAAAAAACTCATTCGTATCCGCGTACCACTAGCGCCTGAGCAGCTAAAACCTATCTACGTAGGCAGCGATCCTTACACTGGGAGTTATTTTAGGGTGGGAGATGCCGACATGCATGCGAGCCGTCGGCAGGTCAATCTACTGCTGCGCCGCGCCCATCTTTGCATGAAGCAACTCAAGGCGCGTTAATCCAGTAAATCTAACATCCTGTTATTACGTTAAAAACCTGCTAATAGATAGCCGCCCATGGCCGCAATCGCCACGCCAGTAACGCGCATTAAATTGCGTTGCCCTGTCATCCGCTGCATTCCAAGGCCTATCATTACGCCGCCTAAATGGATGACTGCTGTACCAAATAAAAACCCTAGGGCATACAGGACTGGGCTAGCCAATTCCGGCATTTCAGCGCCGTGGGCATGCCCGTGGAAAATCGCGAATACGCCCACAAAGGCCATGGCGAATAACAGCGGAATTTGACGATCGAAGGCGATAGCAAGACCGAGCAACAACACAGAAAGGGCAATACCTATTTCAACAAAGGGAACGGCAATCGCATATAAACCTAAAATCCCGCCCACTAACATAAAGGTGACAAATGCTAAGGGGACAGTCCAAATCGCGCGGCCACCGAGCTGGGTGCTCAACATGCCCACACTCAACATAGCCAGCAAGTGATCGAAGCCCAATACGGGATGATTAAAACCCGACATGAAACCGCCACCTGAATGGATCTCATGGGCCGATACCGGCGCGATCCAACATAAAGAGAGCAGTAATAACAACCCGATACGCGCCATAAAATAGCCTTAGTCAGTGACTTTAGTGATATAAAACTTAACTTTAGTGCAAATTTGGCTGGCAAACCTTGATCTCAATCACCCAAAGATACAGATTAAAAATGCACGCAAAGCTAGTTTGCGTCGATAGCCAATACTTTTGTCAAAGCGTCGAGGGAGGCTATTTCTAAATGGGGCAACAAGGCGGCTATCGGTAAGGAATCGACTCGACCAAAACTGGGATTTAGCCACACAGACTGGCACCCCGCCAATCGAGCACCACGAACGTCTGCATTCATGCTATCACCAACATGCAGTAAGTGTTGCGGTGCAATCTTTAACCGCGAGCAAGCTAATGCAAACATGTCTTTAGCGGGTTTCATATGCACGCCATTACCTGGATGCAACACAAACTCGAAAGTTTCCCCTAAACCAATCCGCTCGGCGTCCACATTGCCATTGGTGATGCCGACTAATCTAAAATGCTGCGATAAGCGCTTGAGTAATAAGAGCACTTCGTCAGACACTTGGAAATGGCTGCGGTAAAAATAAAAGCATGCTAATCCTTGCTCGGCGCCGCGTTCGGCTTCAGTCGCCGAATACCCTAATTGTATTAGACCTTGGCGAAGCGTAGCTAAACGGGCTGCGCTAGTGTCGTGGGCGAGCTCACGATTTTGCTGCAAAAGTTGCAGTTTTAGCCTGCGCCAATCATGGGGTTGCCACGCCTGCGATAATGGATAAGTCTGCAACAGAAACGTCGCCAGCTCAGCTTCGGCATTTAAAATATGCGGTAGATTGTCGTACAAGGTATCGTCGAGATCGAAACTGATCGCTTGAATATGTTGAGGTCTAAGATAGCAACGCATTATTTATCCTGTGTTTTTTTTCGCTCTAGGATGGGCGTTATCATACACCTTAGCTAAGTGTTGGAAATCCAAACTGGTGTAAATTTGCGTGGTCGCTAGGTTCGCATGACCCAATAATTCTTGCACCGCCCGCAAGTCGGCGCTCGCTTCTAACATGTGAGTGGCAAAGGAATGACGCAACTTATGGGGATGTACGCGCACCGATAATGCCTGCTCTTGACCCCATTTCGCCATCCGCGCCTGAATACTACGATGGGAGAGTCGCTTGCCCTTTTCGGTCACAAATAAGGCGTTATCTTCACAGGGGATCTGCTTTCGGCAATTAAGCCAATTCTGCAGCGCAGCAATCGCTAAACGACCGACAGGGACGATACGCTCCTTATTGCCTTTACCTAAGACTCGCACTTCTTTCAAATCGTATTGCACACTGGATAAATTGAGCGCGGCGAGTTCTGCTAAACGTAAGCCACTGGAATAAAACAACTCCATCATGGCTTTATCCCGCAGACTCAGCGGATCTGTACCTTCAATGTCCAGCAAGTGACTGATGGCATCGACATCGATATTCTTCGGCAGAGGTTTGGTCTGTTTGGGGGCACTTAAGCCTTTGGCGGGATTAAGCTCAATCACGCCTTCGCGCAGCAAAAATTCACCCCATTGTTTTACCGCCGATAAACACAGAGAAAGCGATCGCGGGCTTAAACCTTTGCGGTGCAATTTGGCTAACACTTGCTGCCAATGCTCGCGGCTCACATTGAGTAAATGCACGCCTTCGGGCAAAAGATCGCTACTGCGATTAAGCTCGTAAAGGTAATTCCGTACTGTATGGGCAGACAACTGTCGCTCGGTACTCAGATAACGTTCAAAGGTTTGTAACCATTGAGTATTTAATGCCGACACTTCGCCTGTTTGCGTACTCATATCGGTTTCCTCGTGGGTTTTGCTAAGCTTTGGGTGAGCACTATAGCTCAACGACCGTTACAGCTTTGCAAGCATATGCGCCAGTAAACGCCGCAACTGTTCCAGCAGCATGTTATCCATATCAGGATGAAAATGGGTGACATCTTGACTAGCAATGGCAAAAATCACTGGGTTGTCTTCCGACAATTTAGTCAGTGCCACCGAGCCCACTTCGCTACCAAATAACCGTTTGGCTTCTTGTTGCGTTAGCCGACCAAAATAGTGACCTTTATGCAGTCTTTGATCCCATATTGCCTTCATATCGGCATCGAGAACGCTGATCAAACGCACATGACTGAAATTAAACTGTAATTTTAAACTGTCGGCCAACACTTCTTTGAGTGACACAAGATCGGCACAATTCAGTAGCTGGAAGGATAACTCAGTATTGAATTGGTAAATTTTCTCGTTGCGCGCCGCCATCGTTAACAGACTGGTGATCTCTTCTTCCAACTGGCTGACTCGCTGGCGCAGCATTTCTTGACGACGTTCCACCAAAGAGATGGCGCCGCGCTCCAGATGGGGCAGACGCATTGCCAGCAATAGCTCAGGATAGCGATTGAAAAAATCAGGATTATCCAGCAGATACTCGCGAATAATCAACTCATCAAAGGGCACATTCGTCTGCGGCATCAAAGGCTCTGTCATAACTGAATTTGTCCATCGTAAACATGCTGCGCTGGGCCCGTCATCCACAAAGGTTTCCCCTCGCCTTCCCAGTTGATGGTTAAAGTACCGCCGGGTAAATCCACCCGCACTTGCTGGCCGAGCTTCCCTTGCACTTGACCTACAACCACGGCCGCACACGCGCCAGTGCCACAGGCCAAAGTTTCGGCCGCGCCACGTTCATACACCCGCAGCTTAATGTGGCCCGAATCTACTACTTGCATAAATCCCACATTCACACCACGGGGAAAGCGCTCATGCTTAGTGAGCATGGCACCAATTTCAGCAACAGCGGCGCTCGCCACATCTTCAACGTCGAGCACACAATGGGGATTGCCCATAGAAGCCGCGCCACATAAAAAGGTTTGCAGTGGTGTTTGCAGTAAATAGGTTTTTTCGGCTTTCTTGGCTTTAAAGGGGATCAGACTTGGTTCAAGAATAGGCACGCCCATATTCACGGTAACTGTGCCATCTCGCTCTAAACGCAGAGTCATCTTACCTGATGAAGTGCTAACACGGATTTTACTCTTATTGGTCAATCCTTTATTGCGCACAAAACGGGCAAAACAGCGGGCGCCATTACCGCATTGTTCGACTTCAGTACCATCGGCATTGAAGATGCGATAATGGAAATCTAAATCGGGATCATAGGGCGGCTCAACCAACAGTAATTGATCGAAACCTATGCCAAAGTTACGGTCGGCTAAACGGCGGATCTGCTCAGGCGAAAAGAACACGTTCTGCGTGACCCCATCGACCACCATAAAATCGTTACCCAGTCCGTGCATCTTAGTGAATTGGATCAAGATACTTATCCTTTAAGCCGAGGCGCCGCTCATTAAGTATGAAACCAAGCGCCTGAATCAATATAATTTTTCTAGTTTACGGCAGGAGTTGCTCACCTTGCCAGAGCTGAGACAATTTTTCTCGCTCACGCACTAAGAAAGCGTGCTCACCATCGACCATGACTTCAGCCGCACGAGGACGCGTGTTGTAGTTAGAGGCCATCGCAAAACCATAGGCACCACTCGAACGCACAGCAAGTAAATCCCCTGCCACTAAAGCCAGCTTGCGATCTTTACCTAAAAAATCACCTGTTTCGCAGACTGGACCAACAATATCAAACTCATAGGCCTCAGAGTCCCTTGGCACGACTGGGATAATATTTTGCCATGCACTGTAAAGTGCTGGGCGAATTAAGTCATTCATCGCGCCATCGACAATCGCAAAACGCTTGTCGCTGTTTTCTTTCAGATATAGCACCTGAGTAACAAAAATCCCCGCATTAGCGGCAATCGCACGGCCCGGTTCGAAGATTAGCTTCAGTTGACGGTCGCCCATACGCGCCAATATGGCTGCGGCATACACATCAGGATGCGGCGGAGTTTCAGCATCATAGGTCACCCCTAAACCGCCACCCACATCAAAATGCTCAATGACGATACCTTGTTCAGCCAGACGATCGATCAACGCGAGCATACGATCCATTGCATCGAGGAAAGGTTGAATTTCGGTCAATTGCGAACCGATATGGCAATCGACACCTTTCACTTTTAAATGTGGCAAAGCATGGGCACGGGCGAAGACGGTTTCGGCCTCATCCATAGCGATACCAAATTTATTTTCTTTAAGACCAGTCGAAATATAGGGGTGAGTCCCCGCATCCACATCGGGATTGACTCGCAAGGAAACTGGCGCCACTTTACCTAAACGACCTGCGACCAAATTTAACTGCTCAAGCTCGGCGCTCGACTCGACGTTAAAGCAATAAATGCCCAGATTAAGTGCCTGTTCCATTTCAGCCGCAGTTTTACCCACGCCAGAGAACACCACTTTAGCGGGATCGCCGCCCGCTTCAATCACTCTTGCTAACTCACCACCCGACACGATATCAAAACCACTGCCTAAACGTGCCAACACATTCAGTACGGCCAAGTTCGAATTAGCTTTAACCGCGTAACAAATCAAATGTGGATGATCTGACACGGCGTTATTAAAGGCATGCCAATGGCGCTCTAGCGTGGCGCGGGAATAGATATACAGCGGCGTACCATAGGTTTGAGCTAAGTCGGCGACCTGGCAGCCTTCGGCGTGCAGGGCATTTTGTTGGTAGAGAAAGTGATCCAATGTCTGATTCCTTACTGCGCTTTATCGCTGCGATAGTGATGATAGTTATAGCTGCTATTATTGTTGTGTTTTTTGTACTTCGATGGCTCGAATTTCAGTTTTAATCTCTTCTACTTCAGGCTCTGGTTTAGACGCCTCAACCTTTTTAGGCTGATTCACCTCTGTGGCCGGAGATCGATAGAGGGGGCCCTTCTGGCCGCACGCAGTAATGAATAGGCTACCAAGCAATAACAATAAAAACAGTCTCATTTTTCTCAACATCTGTGCATCTGGTGACTAATGGCCTTATAATCGCACCCATCTTGACGAAAGCAAAGGACAGAAATGCATGGCCATGACAGATACAGAATTTCACCAGCTCGCCGATGACATGTTCCAAGCCATAGAAAATGCGATTGAAACTGCGATTGATGAGCAAGATGCCGATCTTGATATCGATGCCAGTGGCAACGTATTGCAATTAGAATTTGTTGATGGCTCTAAGATAGTGATCAACAAGCAAGAACCTTTGCATGAGATTTGGGTCGCCACACGCTTTGGTGGATATCACTTTGGTTTTGTTGAAGGTAAATGGATGGACGGACGAAATGGCGGCGAGTTTATGCCATTCGTGCAAGAGTCTATCGAGCGCCAAGGCGGCATTAAGCTTAGCTTCTAATCTAAGCCTGTCGTAGTGCAAAACCGTAATAGTGCAAAACAATAATGGGAGCCTTGGCTCGCATTATTTATGTTAAAAACCAGCTAAAACTCAGTGTCTTGATCGCTAACATCGATACCGAAAGGCGCCACCGTTAACTCTCCGGCTACCCGCACTAAATGGAAAAATTGCGGAATATTAAACCGGGCCCGTGAAGCATAATGCTCATCGAACACATAGTGATGGCTCACTTTATTTACCAACTCGGCCATGTTTGATCCCGCCTGCACGTAATGGCTTAGTTGATTTTCCTCATCGAGGATAAATACATCCAAGTTATCGACCCGTTGGCGTAGAAAATACTGAATCGCGCCTTTAGCCGCATAGTTTTGCACCACTTTCGGCATACTCGAAAAGGGATCGTCACCTAATTCAGGCCGCGGCAATAGTACAAGATGACTGCGGGATAACTGTTGATAAAATGACTTGGCATCGCTTAAGTCCTGATAGGCCATGCCTAAGGGATTAAAAAAGATCCCATAGCGAGTACGACTTATCTGCAGTGGCTGCACTAAGGTGCTGGATTGCTGCACTTGTTGGCACAAACGCATGGTTTGTTTTAGTAGATTTTTCACTGCTAATTTAAGCTGTGGGCGTAACTTCTGTGAACAGCTGATCACATCCATATCCACAGGTAAACTGGCCCGTCTTAGCCCCGGCGTCACAAAGGCTAAGGCTTGCAATACCGCGGTATCGCCTTCGAAGCGATGACACTGCCATTCACCCCAACTATTCAAGCAAATTGCATCTAACGCACCAAGCATATTGGCTTTTTTACGCCCGAGTGAGAACACGTTCGCATTCATCACATCGACCATCATTTCCTGTCCTTGCCATTCAATAGTGGGATCGCAATCCAGATTGAGTACGAAAATCAGCTTACGAAAATGCCATGGCTGGCATAAGTCACGTTTAGATACACGCCAATCGTGGTCGATAAAATTCAGTAACCGCTTAGAAGCTTCGGTAAGCCGTTTCGACTTTGCCTTACTCTGACCATATTCATGCCATTGAGTACTCGGCGTCGAGATCCCATTTAAACATGCCCAGATCATTAAGGCTGAAGGGGTTTTCCCCTTACATATTGCCGACTCGCCTAACAAATTTTGTGGCTGAGGCCCTTGTCGATACAGATAATATTGACGCTCGCGGGAGCTTGAGACCATAGTCACTTCGGACTCAGCGACTGAAGCACTCCACAGCAGATTCAGCTTAGCGATTTGGTCTTCATCTTGACTAAAATAGGTATGCAACTTGCGAGTCAGCATTCCCAAATCTTCGATCCGCAAACCTTCATTTAACTCATGTGTCGATGCGAAACGTAGTAAAGTTTGGTAGCTCGCTAATAACAGTTCATTCAGTTGCTCGTTAAACCAATTGAGCTGGCCACTATGCCAATGTTCACAATTGTCTAAAGTGCTAATCAGACTATCTGGCCATTGCCAATCCTGCACCAGCTTTTGCAATTTAGGATAACGCCAATCTTTGCCCTCTTGGGTTCGACTCAAGTGCACGCCACATTTTAAATAGAAGCAGCGCCGCACTATCTCTAGTCGGCGAGTATCATTCTGCTTAAGTAAATAGGTTTCGATAATCTCATAGATAGAGTAATAGGCATCATTCGAAGTCGAAAAATCACCGGCGAGCGTTTTCTGCCATAAGTGATCACAAAGCAGAGTTGAATGGGGATAATCACTGGCATAAGCCTCGAGTAGCAATACTTTAATCAGCGCCTTATGGGGCTTTTCTAAGCCCTTGTAGAGCTGCCATAACGAAGCACCAAAGTACTCACTCGCAGGTAATTCATGTACATCGCCTAAGGACAAGAGCGCAGGATTGAGTTTAGCGTCTGGCCACCATGCAATTGTTTTACCCGCCAAACGAATTTGGCTGCGATAAAACTCTTCAAGTAATAGCCAATGCTGCATACTACCGCTATGCTCATGGGCCATTGCGGATTGACATCCACGAACGGCTTTACCGCCACAAAACTGCTGCGGATGAACTAAGTAAAAATTCACCTCAAACTGATACTCGGCAAACCAAGCAGTCAATCGAGTCGCTTTAATCTTGATTAGCGCCAAATCCTCAGAACACAGATCAGCCCTATGTACTAACCAAACATCGACATCGCTCTTGGCATTTTGGCCAAAACTGCCAGTACTCCCCATCGCATAAACGCCTTCAAAGGCATTGATATCCGCTTCTTGAGTAGTAAAAGGCAGCGAGAACACATCGCAGGCCTGGGACTCAGTCTCACCAACCTGATACTCGTTGATTCCACAGGGCGTATTGGCGGCATGATAGCCAGGATACTGAACACCGTTCTGGTGAATTAAAAAGGGGATCAAATGGAATAAGTGTTTTTGTAACGGCGATAGCAAAGCTAGGGCGCGTGCAATACGTACCTTATTAAGTCTTTCTGCTATATCAGGAAACTGTATTTGCCGATCCATTCAAAAACACAACACTTAAGCACTTATGGGAAATGTGCTCATGTTAACACTTTTACAAACTCGAGCAACTAAACGTGAAGCCCGTCACACTTTCACGGTATCTAGAACATCGCCAACTTCAAAGAATCGATACGGCTTCCTTACATAAACGATTTGCCAATGTTAGCATTGGCGCAACTAAGATCTTTGATGGAAACTAGGCATGTCTGAGAACCGCATACGTATCGCAACCCGCAAGAGTCCGCTGGCCATGTGGCAAGCTGAATTTGTTAAAGCCGAATTAGAACGCATTCACCCCGGTATTGTGGTGGAATTGCTGCCAATGAGCACTAAGGGTGACGTTATCTTAGATACGCCGCTAGCCAAAGTGGGCGGTAAAGGTTTGTTCGTCAAAGAGCTTGAAGTCGCCATGTTAGACGATCTTGCCGATATCGCGGTGCACTCAATGAAAGACGTGCCCGTCGACTTCCCTGAAGGCTTGGGCCTTGAAGTTATTTGCGAGCGCGAAGATCCACGCGATGCCTTTGTATCGAATTTATATAAATCGATCAGCGAATTACCATTAGGCGCAACTGTGGGCACCTCGAGCCTACGTCGTCAATGCCAACTGCGCGCATCACGCCCTGACCTTATCATCAAAGATTTACGCGGTAACGTAGGCACTCGTTTAGCTAAACTTGATAACGGCGAATACGATGCCATTATTCTTGCCGCTGCAGGCTTAATTCGCCTGAAATTGTCTGAGCGTATTGCCAGCTTTATTTCTGCCGAAGAGTCCTTGCCCGCCAACGGCCAAGGCGCTGTGGGTATCGAATGTCGCACCAACGACGCACGCGTTAAGGCACTACTGGCACCATTAGAACATTTAGAAACGCGCTACCGTGTGATTGCCGAGCGCGCGATGAACACGCGCCTAGAAGGTGGATGCCAAGTGCCGATTGGCGCATTTGCCGAAATCAATGGTGATGAGATGACATTACGCGGCCTAGTCGGTAACCCTGATGGTAGTGAAATCATCGAAGGCGTGATCACAGGTCCAAAAACCGACGCCACGCAATTAGGGGTTGCCCTTGCCGAAGAGCTATTGAGCAAAGGCGCAAAAAGCATACTCGACGCTGTTTACGCTAAAGCATAAGTCGATGAAAGTCTTACTGACGCGCCCAGAAGGGCGCAATCAGTCCATGATCGATGCCTTGAATCAACAAGGCATTAGCCATTGGGTTACACCTCTACTGTGTGTCGAAGCAACGCCGCCCATCACAACGAATAACTCACACCCATTGGCACACGCCGATATGATTATCTGTATCAGCGCCAATGCAGTCAGCTTTGCCGACTATGCCTTAACAACCGCTCATTCTCGAATAAAAGGCTGGCCTCAAGCTCAATATTTCGCCGTAGGTCATGCGACTTGGGAAGCATTAAATCAACTCGGCATTGAAGCCCTCGAAGCCCCAGATGATTGTCAGCAGACCGAAGGTCTACTCACGCTCGCGCCTTTGCAAGATATTAAAGGTAAGCAGATTACGATAATACGTGGCGTTGGCGGCCGTGAAGCCTTAGCTGAACGACTGGCTGAGCGCGGGGCAACAGTGCGCTATTGGGAAGTATATCAACGGGCTTGTCCACCACTCGATGGACAGCAGATCGCACAACAATGGCAAGAGTTTGGCATCGACACTATTGTCGTCACCAGCGGTGAAGTACTGGATAACCTGATTAATCTAGTGCCAAAAGAGTTATTTGCATGGCTGCGCTCATGTCATATCATAGTCCCAAGTAACCGAGTAGAAGCTCAAGCTCACGCCTTTGGTATAACCCAAGTCACCAATGCCAATGCCGCCAACAGCAAAGCCGTGCTAAACGCCCTTAAACTCTAAGCGCTATTTAGCCCGATTTAACTCGAATTTCGGCAGTAGCATGTTTTCAAGGACTGTTAAATGGATAACAACAAGCACGACGCAAAGAGCCCTGAATTACAGGCTACCTCTATTATTGAACCATCAATAACGACTGATGACACGCCCGTAACTTCAGCGCCATCTTCTGAATCCCAAACAGCCAAAGCCACACCTTCAAGCACGCCGAGTCAAACGCCAGCATCCAATAGAAGCTCGTGGGCGATTCGCTTTGGAGTGTTATTAGCGCTGGGTTTAACCGCTTGCACCCTTGGCGGCGGTTTTGTGCTATACCAACAGATGCAACAGCAACTACTGGCGCAGGATGCGAAAAATATCGCCCTACAAGACCAATTACAGCAAGCCCTGCTACAACCCAACCAACGTATTGGCCAGCTTGAACAGCAACAACTGAATGATGCTAAGACCTATCAAGAATTAACAAAATTGGCAGAAGACCAAAATCAACTGCAGGACAGGATCAATAAACTTGCCCAGCGCAGTCCAACGCATTGGATGGCGTCAGAAGCCGAATATCTAGTAAACATGGCGGGCCGTAAACTTTGGTTAGAAAAAGATCCCCGCACCGCCACCGATCTATTAAAATCGGCGGATGAAACCATCGCCGCCATGAACAATCCCGCTTTGCTACCTATTCGTAAGGCTCTGGCAAAAGATATCGCCGCGACTGCAAGTATTAAAACCACAGATATTGATGGTAGTGTATTAGCCCTAGATGCCTTAATTGAGCAACTCGATAAACTACCCCTTAATCGCACCGATGCAGAAACCGATGCCCCTGAAGATACAAACATTACTGGCGATTTAAATGACTGGCAGAGCAACTTAGGGAAGACGTGGAAAGCGTTAACCCAAGACTTTATCACCATACGCCATAGAACCGCCGATGCACCCGCTTTACTTGCTCCTGAGCAACAGTGGTATCTGGTTGAAAATATTCGTCATAAACTGCTGCAATCTCAACTTGCGTTATACCGCTACGACAGAGCCGCTTATCACCAATCATTAATGATGGTGCGTAAGTGGATTCAAACCTATTTTGATACTCAAGATCACAGCACTGCTGAAGCCATCGCCAAAATCGATACATTGGCGACATTAGAACTTGATCCTATTACTCTGAAATCCTTTGCCGCAAAACCTCTGCTATTACAGCTGACAAGCTATGGTGAGCTGACCTCATCAGAGGATGTGCCATTATGATCAAGATATTAATTTTCTTAGGGATAATATTGATAGGGCTCTGCATTAGCCCTTGGTTGGTGGGCAACACAGGTTATGTATACATTGCGGCAGGTGACTACCAGGTTGAGACCAGTTTAGTCTTTGGGATCATTGCCTTAATTGTATTTTATGCCATGTTCCAAGTACTAGAATGGTTGGTGATTAGCGCCATTAATCTCATGCTGCGTAGCCGTTTTATTCCTCGCCACTGGCGCCGTCGCTCCGCGAAAAAGCATACCTTAATGGGTGCACTGGCTCTGGCAGAAGAAGATTGGCCAGCAGCAGAACGCGCTATGATAAAAGGCGCCGACAATGGCGAACTCCCTGCACTTAATTTACTTGCAGCGGCTCGTGCTGCCCAGTACCAACAGAAAATAGCAGAGCGTGATCAATATCTTGACCGTGCAGCAACACAACCGCTGGCCGCGAATGCCGTCGCAACCACGCGTACTCGATATCTGTTAAAACAAGGTGAGTTAGCTTTAGCCCGCACCGAGCTCGATAAATTAGCCCCCACAAGTAAGAGCAAAGCACCGGTACTCAAACTCGCCCTCGAGTTATATCGAGCGCAAGAGGATTGGGATGCGCTCAAGCTATTATTACCTATTTTGAAGAAACGCCAGATCCTAGATGACACCCAGCTAAATGAACTCAATGTAATCACTCACTGCGCTTTACTCAAAGCCGCAACCATTAAAGGCGAAGAAGCCTTAGAACAATGCTGGCAGTGGTTATCTCGCAGTGAGCGCAATCAGTCTGAGTTTTTGGCGATTTATGCTGTGGGTTTATGCCGCTTTAATCGCAAAGAGCAAGCGCTGAAGCTACTCTCGAAAAAATTACGCACTTCTCCTGAATCAGCGCTTTTAGAAGTCATTCCAGAAATAACGACAGCCCAAGATACAGAAATCCGTAAGCAGTTACTCAAACATGAAATCACCCATGAGAATAATGCCGACTACCAGATGTGCTTAGCTAAACTTTATCAGCAAACACGGGATATGAAAGAAGCCAGAACCTGCTGGCAAAATGTTTGCCGACTCGAACCCACAAAAGCCTCTTGGTTGGCGCTTGCACGGATTCAAGAACAGTTAGGTGAACAAGGTAACGCAAATCAAAGTTATCGTCAGGCGGTTAATCTGTAGTTCTACAATGCCTGCAACCTAGTCGCCGTGATTTGAGTAACGAAAGATCACGGCACTTGCCAATGCTGGCATATTAAAACCCACTTAACTTGCCAAAAATGTTAAAAACTAGATCGTGTCGCTTCTTTTCCGTAAAAACCACTCTCCCAATCCAGATTAATTTCTTATAACTATGCTTAATCTTAGAGTTAAAAAGTACTAAATACGGCCCTTTTTATAGATATAGCTACTACATCTAGTTACAGGTCTAAAAATTGTCACTTTTGCGTATTAAGATCCGTAAAACCGCATAAGAACAGGCGACACAAGCGCGTCAAAAAATTGACTTAAGTCGTTTCGTTAGCTAAAATTCCACCACTTGTATCACAGTGCGACATATTTGTTGGACTTGTGCGTCTATGGATTAACACACTTTGGCTGTTGGGAGCTTACTATGGGATCGGTAATTACATCAAAGAAAGGTTTGCTTAAGTTAGTAAAAGGGCAAATCAATGTCGAAGTTGATGGTTCAAATCAACCCGCTAAGGATGGCGAACAACTCCCTAAAGGTGCTGTGCTCCATATTGGCGAAAACGCAACCTATGAAATTACCTTCGATGATGGCACTAAGCTATCAAATGAAGTCGCGCCCAGCGAAACTACTGCAGCGGCCTCTGGCACGGCTAACGAAGCAGCCCTAGATGAAATTCAAGCATTACAAGATCTTATTGCATCCGGTGAAGACCCAACTCAGAACCTACCAGAAACCGCAGCAGGCAACACACCAGGCAGTGATGGTAACTCGGGCTATGTCACTCTAGCCCGTAGCGGCACAGAAACCATTGCAGCTTCAGGCTACTCAACAAGCGGCCAAGCACTGACTGAAACGACGGTTAATATTCCACAATTCACCATTGCAGCAGACTCACCTTCAGCACTTGCTAATGACAGCAACACTTCCAATGAAGATACTGTAGCGACTGGCAATGTGCTCGATAACGACACTGATGTGGATTCCACTCTAAGTGTTGTGAGCTTCGAAATCAGCGGTACCACCTACGCAGCAGGCACAGAAGTAACTCTCGAAGGTGGTGTTTTAGTTTTAAATAGCGACGGCTCTTACACCTTCACACCGAATGAAAACTGGAATGGCCAAGTACCTGTCATTACCTACACAACCAACACGGGCTCAACTGCGACGCTAACCATTAATATCAGCCCTGTCGATGATCCTTCCATCCTTGCAAATGACAGCGCCACAGTTGCAGAAGACACTGCAGCAACAGGCAATGTGCTTGATAATGATTCCGATATCGACAGCACCCTGTCCGTTGTCAGCTTCACTGTGAATGGCGATACCGTTACCGCAGGCACCACCGTTACCCTAGAAGGCGGCAGCTTAGTCATCAATGCCGATGGTTCTTACACCTTCACGCCCAATGAAAACTGGAATGGCCAAGTACCAGTCATCACCTACACCACTAACACTGGCTCAACAGCAACGCTAACCATTAATGTTAACCCTGTCGATGATCCTTCCATCCTTGCAAATGACAGCGCCACAGTTGCAGAAGATACTGTAGCTACAGGCAATGTGCTTGATAATGATTCCGATATCGACAGCACCCTGTCCGTTGTCAGCTTCACAGTCAACGGCGATACCATCACCGCAGGCACCACCGTTTCCCTAGAAGGCGGCAGCTTAGTCATCAATACCGATGGCTCTTACACCTTCACGCCGAATGCCAACTGGAATGGCCAAGTACCAGTCATCACCTACACCACTAACACTGGCTCAACAGCAACGCTAACCATTAATGTTAACCCTG